>CBFDDG010000260.1:0-7067 GCA_965603505.1 uncultured Phycisphaerae bacterium
GCCGCGACCCGAAACTGATGTGGTACAAGCCGGGCAAGCACTGGGTCATCGCCGTGTTCGACCAGGACCGGGACAAGAAGATCGGCCGGAATATCGCACTCTATGCGAGCAGGGACCTTAAAAAGTGGGAACTTACGGGCAAGATACCCGGCTACTTCGAGTGTGCCGAGATCTTCCAGCTGCCCGTCGACGGCGATGCCAAGAAGACCAAGTGGGTGATCTACGCCGCCGACGCCCGCTATGCGATCGGACATTTCGACGGCAAGAAGTTCACTCCCGAGCACGAGGGAAAACACCGCGTCCACTGGGGCGCCTACTACGCCTCGCAATGCTTCAGCAACAGCCCGGACGGTCGCGTCGTGCAGGTCGGTTGGGCACGAATCAACATGCCGGACATGCCGTTCAACCAAACGTTCACCGTGCCGACCAACCTGACGCTGCACACCACCGAAGACGGCGTCCGGATGTTCGCCACGCCGATCGAGGAACTCCAGCAACTTCGCAAACCGAACCCGAAGACGGCCGAGAACATGGAACTGACAGCCGAGGCACCCCTCGTCAAGTTCGACGTTACCGACCAACTCTTCGATATCGTTGTGACCTTGAAGAAGGGAACCGCCTCGAAGGTCGTTCTCCGGTTCGGCGGCAATGCGGTGACTTACGACTTCGCGGGCCAGAAACTCGGCGAAATGCCGCTGAAGATGAAAGACGGCAAAGTAACGTTCCGTGTTCTTGTTGACCGTCCGATGTACGAAGTGATCGGTGGCGGCGGCGCCTGCTACAAGACCAGTGGCCGTCGCGATATGGGCAAGCCGGTTGGCACGATCTCGCTGACCGCCGAAGGTGGTTCGCTGGCGCTTGAATCGCTCAAGGCTTACGAAATGAAGTCGGCCTGGAAGAAGAACTGAGAATCACCAGGAAGCAAGTTGCTGTGTTTATGGGTGTTGTATCACGAATGCGTGTGGCATTTGTGATGGGATTCTGGGGACACGAGACTTATCTCCGTGGCGGTTTGGGTTTCGGACCGGGCGGGCGCTTGCGCGGGGTGCGGTGCAATCGGGACTGCAGGCGGGCGATGAACGCCGGATCGCCCAGCGGCCGGCCCGTCCGGAGGTGGCGGCGCAGCCGCTCCACGTCCTCCTCCTCCTCGGCGGCCGCCAGAAACCGACGCCAGTCCGACACTTCGGCCACCAGCAGCCCGCCCGGCTTCACCAAGGCGTCGCCCCGACCCGACACGTGCCCCGCCGCGCTCGACCACCGATAACCGTACCATACCGATAGGTTACCGCAAAGGGCAACGCACATCAAGCCGAATGGCACATGATGGCGTCAGCAAGCCGGGAAGGCCAGGCCGCGAACTCACAGACCCAGCGCCGGATATGGCGGAGAGGGGGGGATTCGAACACGGGCTTTTTCGTAAGTCGTTGCGATGCAAGGGCTTGTGGCGTAAGGCATTTGCCGGCAAGGATTTGGGGCTTTCGTGTGGTTGCGGATGGTTGCGGGTGTTTTCGTGTGTCTGTCCCCTGGCGTGGTCACAATTTGGTCACAAGGGCGGCGCGGGCGTAACCGAGCCCGGGAGCGGAACGTGGGGCGCCGGCCGAACGGGAAGGAAGGTAGCGGATGCAGCGGTTCTGTCCACCGAGGCGGATTCCGATCCCGGGCCCCGTGGCCGACTCCTTGGTGCTTACGGGGCAGCGTGGCTGTGGATGGGGCGGATTGCGTCACATCTGCCGCGCTCTCGCGGCGACACCGAATACACGGCTGGAAGAAATCCGCTTCAGAATCCAGCCGCCGTCCCGACCATCGGGACTATGGCGGAGCCGGCCCGCTTCCGACTCCGGCAGGGGCTTGCTCATAGATGGGTATCCTCGGAACCACTCAGTACCTTCCGAAGGCGATGCCGCTGACCCACTTGACATACGCACGGCTCGCCCG
The DNA here is from genome assembly GCA_965603505.1 of uncultured Phycisphaerae bacterium. Taxonomy (GTDB): domain Bacteria; phylum Planctomycetota; class Phycisphaerae; order Sedimentisphaerales; family Anaerobacaceae; genus PLanc-01. The sequence continues at coordinate 1,936 of CBFDDG010000260.1, forward strand.
TTACGCTCGACTCTTGAACAACCGTCCGCGAAAATGCCTCAACTACCGGACTCCGGCGGAGGTCTTCTGGCACCGACCCGTTGCACTTGCGATGTGAATTCGCCTTCCGAAACAGCACACCTTAAACTCATTGTGTCCCTTCATCGCTTGAGCATATCGATGCGAGCCCATCCGCAGCCACCTCCCGGACGAATGGATCCTCATCTGAGTCAGCCACCACTTGTTCAAGGCAACGGCGCGCATCCCCACACCTCAGTCTCCCCAATGCCTCGCATGCTCTTGAGCGCACATTTAGTTCCGGACTTTCCCTCGCGGCGACACAGAGCGCCTCCGCCCCCCTAACATCACCGATGCGCCCTAGCGCCACGGCCGCGAAGGCCTGCATATACGCAGGTTCGTACTTCAGCACCTTCACGAGAGCGCTGACACTCTTGCTGGTGCCTTTATAAGCGAGGGCTATCACGATGTGATCGCGTATGCTCGGATCGTCGTCCCGCTCCAAGAGCCAAAGCAACGCTTCCTCGATGTGGTCAATGTGGTTTGCCGAAGCCGCCCATTCCTCCAGACTCATGCGAGGTGGTTCGTGCCATCTTAGCGAGGGCATTCGAAGAAGCCACCCCCGCACCTCTGCCTCCGTCTCAGGATCGGGCGCGTAGGTTGCGCCATCTCTGTAACAGCCACAAGCAACTGGTACACAGGACAGGATTAGCAAGCAGACCCACGGCCGACTGCGGCAACATTTCTCTCCATCAGAGGTCATGACTGCATTCTCCTTAGCCATGTGCCGCGCGCCAAGCAAGGCTGCTACGGCTGCGCATCCGCCTGTGGAGCATCGTGCTGCGACCAAGAGCCATCCTCGCCCCGGCCATAAAGGCCGGACCGGCCCCAATCCGGCGTCCGGCCAGTGACGGTACTTTTCGCCCGATTCACACTGCGCTTCGGCGACCAGTTCGTGGGTTTCGGGGCAATACCGTCGACCGCGGATGGGTCTCGGACCTCGCAGCGCCTTTCCGTTGTGCGAGCGATTCCTACGGCTTGGCCGAGGATCGATAATCCGTCAACAAATACCCGTTGCCCCTTTTCTCAAAGGAAAGCCGCAGCCGTTCCCCAGGGATCTTCCAGGTCCCCTCCTCGCCCGAAGCCGGCGGGACGATCTCCGGCTCCGCCTGACGTCCTCGCTCCGAAAACGGGACGAACCTTCCGTCGACGGTCTTCAAGCCCCGGAGGCGCCAGTAGTTTTCATTGAGCCACCGGCCGGGCGGTTGGCGGATCTGCGGCCCGCCGACAAAAGGATCCTTTTCCGGCAGGATCTTTTGGGCTTCGGTCTTGCCAAAGACCAGAAGGAAGCGGTCGGGGGCTGGTGGCGGGCCCTCGAACCAGAGCGAGAAGCCCGCCTCGGCCATCTCCTGCTTCACCGTCTCTGCCCGTATCATTCTGCGGTGGCTTGCCTCCCGCCGGGATAGCGGCTTCTCTGCTTCCCGGTCAAGCACGTAGATGCAGCCAGCCGGCGCAAGCCTCTCGTAGATTCTGGCCAGCAAGGTCTTGCTGTGGAAAAGGAGATGATAACTGTCCAGGAAGAAAACAACATCAATGGGCTCTGGACCCAGGTGAGGATCGCCCTTCTCGGTAAGGACCGATGGGAGGGAAACCTTCGCAGGCAGCGGCGGCCTTTCATCCTTCTGCGTGGCCCATTCCTCCAGAACGATCTCCAGCCCCCGGCCGGAAGCACTTCCGAGGATCGGCGCCATCAATTGCCGCGCCTCTCCCAGCGCGACAAAGACCGGCCGCTCATAACCCTGTCGAAGCGGAAGGAAGAGACGGGAAGCCTCCTCCACCGGAAGAGGGCGAAAGGCATCCGGGTCGCCGCCGGGGCTCTTGGCGCCCTTTGGCCGTTCGAAGATAAGGACAAACGGCTCCTTCTCGTACCAGCAGTCGTCGGGGCAGCCGACGAAGCCGAAGCCTTCCTCCCTCGCCTCTCGGACGATCGTCGTCTCGGCGAGCCAGAAATGTTTCTTCTCGCGGAGAGACCGTTTGACCCAGTCGCGCAACGTGCCGCGATGTCGGTCTACCATCACCAGGTGCCCCCCTGGCTTCAAGCACCGCCATATTTCCCGCAGCATCGGCCGGGGCTTCGCCATATGGTGGTAAACGTAGTGCAGGTAGACAAGGTCAACGGAATCGGCGGGCAGGCACGGATCGTCGCTGCGACCAAGAACCGGCCGGACCTGGGAAAGCCCTTTTCGCTCGGCTTCCTTCCGTATCGACTTGACCATGCTTTCAGAAATCTCCTCCGCGAAAACGGTCCCCGTCTTGCCCACAAGATCCGCAAAAACCCATGTATCCCGCCCCTTGCCGGCGCCGAGGTCGGTAACCACCGAGCCTTCGCCCAGGCCGAGGCGCGAAAGTATGACGCCAAGGGACTGGGCACGGCTCTTCGGCTTGGTGGAGGAGACCCTATGTGATTCCCGGTGGGCATTCCGTACATCGGGGGTCGTGATCTCCCCAGCAGTTCGGCCGGCTTCTTTCGTTTCGTGGGCAGAGGCCGGAGATATCACGGCCAGCGTCACGAACGACAAGGACAGGAGGAACCATCCGCATAGTGGAACCTGCCATCGCACAACGTCACCTCCAATCTACTTGACCAGTACAGGCACTCCTGCCCTATTGAAGGGCGGGACGCGAGGATGGACGAGCACGTGGTCAACACGGGCCGGCTGGCAGGGGGAGGCCACTGCGCGCGTCAGCGCCGCGGGAGTGGTGCTGAGGGGGCTCACTCGCTTCCGCGTGCGCCAAAGGTGTCCTGCCTACCCAGGCTGTTTCGGACCGCTTCGAGCAGTTGCTCCGGCTCGACCGGCTTCTCCATGAACACATCGACCGGAAGCCAGGCCTCATCCGGCCACAGGCTGTATGGCGGAACACGGTTGATGCCTGAAACCACGATGATCGGGATGCTCCTGGTGGCCTCGTCCTGGCGGAGGTGCTGGGCCACGTACATCCCATCCCCCATGGTGCGCATCATGATGTCGAGGACGATAACATCGGGGGCCTCTGCCTTGGCGCTTTCCAGACATCCCCCGCCATCATAAGCCGCCACGACCTCGTAGCCACTACTCTCAAGCACGGTTCTGATCGTATCAACGAAGTCCTTGTCGTCGTCAACCAGAAGAATCTTGTGCTTCGCGCTCATGACTGCTCTCCTTTGAGAAAAGCATCTATTCCTTCAGCGGCTTGATGGCCGTTGTAGACGGCGGTGACGACGTCCGGCCCCTGGGCCATATCGCCACCCACGAACAGCCAGGGGACGCTGCTCTGGAAACGGTCGTTCACCTTGATGCGCCGTCCCTCGTAGTCGAGGCGGTCGGCGAGGTCCTGGGGGATATAGGACGTATCCATGCCCTGCCCGATGGCCTCGACGACCATGTCGCCTTCGATGAACGAGGTATCCTCGCGATTGAAGGTCGGGTTGAATTTGCCGGCCTCATCGAAGACTGAGACGCACTCAACGGTGTGAAGGCCCTTGATCTCGCCCTCGTCGATTTCGATCCGATCGGGGCCCCTGGCCGGGACGATGGTGACGTTCTCTTCGCGGGCCTCGTCGATCTCGTTGCGGCTGGCCGGCATGATATCCTCCGACTCCAGGCAGGTGGTGGTCACGCGGACCCGGCCGAATCGCCGCATCTGGAGGCGGGCCATGCTGCGGGCACAGTCCATGGCGACGTCGCCACCGCCGATGACGATAACCCCCTCGCCCACGAACACCTCCCGGCCCTCCGTGATGTCCCTGAGCAACGGAAGTGCCTGAACCACGTGCTCGTGGTCCGTGCCCTCCACCTTAGTGCTTCGCCCCATGTGAAGCCCGGTTGCGATGAACACGGCGTCAAACCGGTCGTGGAGTTCCTGCAAAGAGATGTCCGGGCCAACGCGGACGCCGCAGCGAATATCCACCCCCAACGATTTGATGTAGTCGATGTCCTTGTCCAGAGCGTCGTAAGGCAGCCGATACTCGGGTATGCCGTAACGCACGATGCCGCCCGGCTGAGGCAGCGCCTCAAAGACGCTGACCGGATATCCTTTGACAGCCAGGAAATGCGCGGCGGAGAGTCCCGCCGGTCCCGCGCCGACAATCGCCACCTTCTTGCCCACCGGTTCGATGCTCTGGGTGCCCAATACCCTCTTGTAATCCTCCAAGGGCACCTGCTCGGCGGCAAAGCGCTTGAGCCAACGGACGGCCACCGGCTCGCCGCGCTTCCCGAGCCCGCAGGTCTCCTCGCACTTGTGGGTGCAGACACGCCCGCAGACGCTGGGCAGGGGGTTGGTGCGGTAGATGACCCGGAGGGCTTCCTCATAATCACCGCGCCAGATGGCCAGAACGTACTCCTGAATGTCCATCCCGGCGGGGCACGCGGCCTCGCACAGGCTGCACTCCAGGCATCGCGAGGCCTCCCGATGCGCCTGCTGCTCGGTGAACCCCTGGACGATTTCGGTGAAGGCCGTCTTTCTCTGCTCCGGAGGGAGGGTGGCCATGGGGGTCCGCTCAAACTCCACGAGCGAGTAATCGATGTCCGGAGCGAACCCCTGGTTGTCCCGCTTCCGATGGCTCAGGCTGGCCTTGAGGATGGTGTAGTCGCTGCCGGCGAGAAAAGTGTCAGGGTCGGAACGCTCGTCCTTGGCAAGGTACTCGAAACTCTCCGTGGTCCTGTCGATGTGGTAGTAGTCCCTGGAGAGGCTCAAACTGCCGGGTGGGCAGATGTCCACACACAGCCCGCAGAAGCAGCAGCGTCCGTAGTCGATTTGTGGCCGCTCCCCCGTGTCCCCGGGCCGGGCCTGGATCTCGGGTATCTTGACCATCGTGATGGCCTGGTTCGGGCAGATGTCGGCACAGTTGCCGCAGCCGGTGCAGGCCTCCAAGTCGTTCAGGTGCAAGCCCCGGTATCTGGCGGCGGGCTCTTTGGGCTCGAAAGGAAATCGGAGCGTGTGGGGCTTGCGAAAGAGGAACTTCAGCGCCGCGAAGGGGGCGAAGAGGCTTTTCTTCTCGCTGATCATGACCGGCTCACCTGTCTATCTCCGGTGCCGCAATGTTCAGGCTCAGCATGATGTGGCCGACGTCGGCCAGGCTGGCGCCCTCGAGCAGG
>CBFDDG010000261.1:0-7057 GCA_965603505.1 uncultured Phycisphaerae bacterium
ACTGGTTGAACGTTGCGCCTTTGCGATCCGGGCTGGAGGCGTACCCAGGTCTGTGGATTCTGCGTAGGCTGCCAAAGGGACGCTGCTTGCAGATGAGATAAGCGATCGGCATGGGCCGGCCCCTTTCTTACGCCTCCCGCCAAGAGGTCATCGCATAGACTTGGCATCATGCGGTATACTGCCACAGTGCCAGGATGGACGGCAAGCCCACAGCAAGGAGACTCTGATGAATCGAACATCCATCGCAACGATCATGTGTGTGCTGACTGTTGTAGGGTGGTCGGCTGCTGATGATGCAGGATTGCCCCTGCCGGATACAAAGCCCCTGGAGTGGCCCGAGGAAGACCTGTCTGTGCGGCTCATGGATGGGGCACATCGGTTTATCGATGGGCGGATCCGTGCATCGCGCACCCAGCGGAGTCGGTTCTGGAAGTACGACGCATCGTCCAGGCAGGCGTACGAGGCCTCCGTTGCGGAGAACCGGCAGCAACTGCGGCAGATCATTGGAGCGGTGGATCCACGGCTGCCGGCGAGCATGGAACAGTTCGGCGATGATGTCAATCCAGCCTGTGTGGCTGAGACTCCGCAATACCGCGTGTTTCAGGTGCGCTGGCCGGTATTGGACGGCGTGTTTGGCGAAGGCCTGTTCGTTCAGCAGAGGGCCGTGCCACGCGCGCACATTGTCGTCGTACCCGATGCCGACCAGACGCCAGAGCAGATTCTCGGGCTGGCGCCCGGCGTTGCACCAGAGTCGCAATTCGCTCGCCGTCTGGCGGAGAATGGATTTGAGTTGGTCATTCCGGCGATGGTCAGCCGCCGCAAGATTGACACCGATGACCCAGAGTTGAAGAGATCCGATCAGACGTATCGCGAATGGATCTACCGGCAGGCGTTCCACATGGGTCGGCACATCATTGGCTATGAGGTGCAGAAGGTGCTGGCGGCCGTGGACTGGTTTCAGAAACGAGATGCGTCAGCAAGGATCGGCGTGCTGGGCTACGCAGAAGGCGGTCTGATCGTGTTCTATGCCGCTGCGATCGATACGCGAATCGACGCGGTGCTGGTTAGCGGCTACTTCGATTCGCGCGAGAGCGTGTGGGCGGAGCCTATTTACCGTAATGTGTGGAGTCTGCTGGAGCGGTTTGGCGATGCGGAGGTTGCCTCGTTGATTCTGCCACGGCCACTGGTGGTAGAACACAGTGTTGTGCCAGCCGTGACGGGCCAGAAGGGTGACTGGGGCACGCCAGAGTACACCTCGGTCTCGAAGGAGTTTGGGCGTATACCCATTGCCGCCGGGCTTACGAGACCGACGCTGGTTCACGACGACGGTCATCCAACCGGACCGGGCTCAATTCGTGCCCTATGCGAATTCGCACGTCGGTTGGGAGTTGAGACCGAAATGGCCCTCTCAGACGAGATTCCGACAGATCGGCGAAGTTCGTTCCAACCCGACAGACGGCACAGCCGAGCGGTGCAGCAACTCGAAGGACATGTGCAATCGCTCGTTCGCGAATCGGAACACGTTCGCGACCGGTTCTTTCTATACAAGGTGATGCCGGAGTTGGCCGAGCAGCGCTGGAGCACACAACGCCGGCACGATACCCATTCCGTTGAGAAGTTCGCCGAGGGCGCCCGGCCGTTCCGCAAACAGTTCTATACTGAGGCCATGGGCCGCTTCGATGAACCGTTGCTGCCGCCCAACCCGCGGACACGTCGCATCCTCGACACGGAAAAATGGACGGCATATGATGTGGTGCTGGACGTGTTTCCGGAGCTATTCGCCTGGGGCGTGCTGGTCGTGCCCAAAAACACACGGCCCGGTGAGCGGCGTCCGGTTGTCGTGTGCCAGCATGGACGCAACGGACTGCCGCGGGACACGATCGATGGCAACTCGTCCGCCTACAACAACTTCGCCGCCCGCCTGGCGGAGCGAGGCTTCATCACCTTTGCGCCGCATAATCTGTACCGGGGTGAAGATCGTTATCGCTGGCTCGACCGCAAGGCGAATACCATCAAGGCAACGCTGTTCTCATTCATCATTGCGCAGCATGACCGGATCATGCGCTGGCTGGAGACACTGCCTTTTGTGGATGGCGAACGCATGGCGTTCTACGGTTTGAGCTACGGAGGCGAAACGGCGGTGCGAGTGCCGCCCATTCTCGAGAAGTATTGCCTCTCCATCTGTTCGGGGGACTTCAATCAGTGGACCCGTAAGGTGGCTGCGACGGACCAGCCGTTCAGCTTCATGCGGACTATCGAGTGGGAAATGCCCTACTGGAACCTCGGGCACACGTTCGACTATGCCGAGATGACTTACCTGATGGTGCCGCGACCGTTCATGGTCGAGCGGGGCCACCTCGACATGGTGGGCCGCGATCCCTGGGTGGCGCATGAGTATGCCAAGGTGGGCTGGCTGTACGCCCAACTTGGAATCGCGGACCGCACCGAGATCGAATTCTTCCAGGGCGGACACAGCATCAACGGAGAGCGCACGTTCGAGTTCCTGCACAAACATCTCCACTGGCCAACACCAACAGAGTAGCCCGCTCTTGCCACGCGCAGTGGGCGTGGTCGTCTGGGGTCGAGCCATGCGGCACCGGGATGTGACACCTACGCAACTCGGCGAAAGGGGCAGTTGACAACTGGTTTGGCGAGACCTATCTTCATCCGTGGTAATGGGCCATGTGCTATCAAGGTGCTTTGACACGAGGAGTCACGAGATGCGCCAAACTCAGACCCTGAGTCGTCGCCGATTGCTGGCCAAGACCGCCGGACTGGCTATGGCCAGTATCGTTCCATCCCACGTCCTGGGCGGGCCCGGACGAATACCGCCTAGTGAGCAATTGAACGTGGCCATGATTGGTACGGGCGGGCAGGGGATCACGAACATCAAGACCCTGCTCACGCACCCTGACGTCAAGATCGTGGCAATCTGCGACCCGGCCGAGTTCTGGGACAACAGCAAGCTCTACTACAAGCACCACGGCGGGCGTGGGCCGGCACTGAAGGCGATCGAGGAGCACTTCAGTCAGAGCGGCTTGGCCGGTCATCACGGCTGTGCCGTCTACGTGGACTATCGCGTCATGCTGGAGAAGGCGGCCAAAGACATCGATGCCGTGCTGGTGGCCACTCCGAATCACGTCCATGCAGTCGCCTGTATAGCAGCGATCCAGGCGGGCAAAGGCGTGTATTGTGAGAAGCCGCTCACGCACTCGATCTATGAGGCGCGCCGCGTGGCGGCGGCGGCACGCGAAGCCAAGGTCGCCACGCAAATGGGCAACCAGGGCCATTCGTCGGATGACATCCGCCGGGCCGTCGAGTGGATCCGTGATGGGGCGATCGGCAAGGTGCGACAGGTGCACGGCTGGCAAGGTGGGCCCCCGCGCATGACGTTGACCGAACGCCCAAGGGAAATGCCGCCGGTGCCGGATGGATTGAATTGGGATGTGTGGCTGGGCCCCGCTCCGCAGCGCCCCTTCCATCCCGCCTATGCCCCTTTGCTCTTTCACTACTGGTGGGATTTCGGCAGCGGGACCCTGGGGAATTACGGCTGCCACACATTGGACACGGCGGCTTGGGCCCTGGATCTGGGATATCCGACGATGATCGAGGCCAGCTCCTCGGAGCTGCGCGAGGAAACCGCACCCGTAGTGGCCCTGTATCACTACAAGTTCCCGGCTCGCGGCCCATCCCCTGAGGTCGATCTGTTCTGGTATGACGGCGGTCCGATGCCGCCGCGCCCCGACTGTCTGGAACCCGACCGGAATCTGCCCCGGCTGGGTGGATCGCTGATTGTGGGCGATCAGGGGGCCATTCTGTCGGGGTCCTGGAGCGAATCGCCGCGGATCATCCCCGAGCAGAGGATGAGGGAGTACAAACAGCCGCCCCCGACCCTCCCTCGTTCCCAGGGCCATCATCGCGACTGGATCAATGCCTGCAAAGGCGGTCCGCCGGCCAGCTCGAACTTCGAATATGGCGCGCATTTGACGGAGCTTGTTCTGTTGGGGACGGTGGCGCTGCGGACCGGTGAGACGATCTACTGGGATGGTCCCAATATGCGGGCAATCAACGCACCGAAGGCGGAGCCTCTCATTCATGGCTATTTCCGACAGGGATGGGAGATTTGAGTCCTGACCGGCCGAGCGGGAATTGACCAGGAGACACGTATGACGCGGATCTGCCATGCCACGTGGATGAAGCACGTTGTGTTCCTGCTGCTGACTTGCGGCACGTTCTGGGCGACGGCGTCACGGACATGTGCCTGCACCACGGTGATGGTAGGTAGGCAAGCCACCGCCGATGGCTCGGTGTTGATGGCGAGCTCCTGTGACGGCGATATTATGGGCTTGATCTATGTCATGCCTGCGCAGGAATACCCCGCGGGGACGACGCTGCCCATGTACTGGAATATGCCCAGGCCGAAGACCTACCGCGAATACGAAGCCAATGTGAAGAAGGGGTATGACTTGGTCGGCTCCCTGTCAGTTGACAGGACCTATCGCAGTATCATCTTGGCCGGCAATGTTGAAAACATGACCACCGGGGGAATGAACGAGTTCGGGGTGGCCATCGCCATCGAGTTCATCCCCATGCGCTCCGGCCTGGCTTGTCCCAAGGGCGTCGTGGGACCGAACAGCAATCACTGGACCACCTCGCTCATCGCCAACGGCCTGATGCGGGCCAGGACGGCCCGCGAGGCCATTCGAGTAATCGGCTCCATGGTAGACGAGTACGGCTTTCTGTACTATCGTGCGCCCCATGCGGGGGTTGCTCTGCCCATTGCGGATGAGCACGAAGTGTGGCTGATGGAGATCTTCGGTCCGGGCAAGGACTGGACTCCAGGCAAGGGCAAGCCCGGCGGGGTGTGGTGCGCCCAGAGGATACCCGACGGAGAGGTTGGGTGCAGTGCCAACCGCAGCCGCATCGGCGAGGTTGATCTGAAAGACCTGGACCACTTCATGGCGTCGGCCAATGTCTTGTCCCTGGCCCAGGAACTGGGATTCTGGAACCCGAAAGAGCCGTTTGTGTGGCAAGAGGTCTTCGGTGAATCCGGGAGCCGGGACGACACCCTGCGCGAATGGAGGGCACTGAGTCTGGTTGCCCCCTCCTTGGGACTTGCAGCGACAGGCAATCCCGCGGCAGACCGGTATCCATTTTCGGTCAAGCCGGACAAGCCCGTCACGGTGCCGATGCTGATGCGCATCATGCGAGACGGTTATGAAGGCACGACGTTCGATCTGACCGAGCACCCGGCTTTCAAGGTCGCAGGGCACAAGAGCCCGCTGGCGCGTCCCTGGGGGCCGCCCGAGTTCTTCGACCTGCTGCATATCAAACCGGAACGCGCCATCAACACACCTGCCAGCGGGTATGTCTTCATCGCGCAACTGAGGGACTGGCTGCCGGACGCCGTCGGCAACTGCCTGTGGTTTGCCTATGGACCGGCTTCCACCAGTTGCTTTGTACCTATATATGCCGGAGTTACGGACCTACCCGATGCCTGGGACCATCCTGCAAATTTCACGCGGATCGACAGACAGCAACCCCAGTGGAATTTTCGTCTGGTGCACAATTTATCGAACCATCTGAGATATCAGGATGCGATCGAAGACATCCGGTGTGTCTTCGGTCCCGCAGAAGAGAGATTTCTGCGATTGCAGGCGGATGTGGACAAGACCGCGGCTCGCGCCTTCGAGAAACGCGGCCCCCAGGACGTGGCGACGTTCCTCAACGAGTATGCGCAGCAGTGCACGACCCAGGTGGGACACGCCTACTATGAACTCGTGGACTACTTGACGCTTCAATATCTGGCCGACTACAGGGAGGTCGCATCTCCTGGGCTGCCGCAGGTCGCCCCACCGGTCGTCCCGGACACGCCGTAGCGCACCACAGCGTTTGTGTCAGGATCGATGGACCCAAGTGCGATGCATTATGGAGAACTCGCGATGAAACAACACTCTTACGTACCAGACTCCGTGCAGCACAAGTCCTCACGTCGGGACCTGTTGAAGTGGACTGGAAACGTGGTTGCAGCATCCGCGCTGGCAGGGGTGAGTGCCCGGACGGTGCATGCTGCTCAGAACAACACGATTCGACTGGCCCTGATCGGCTGCGGCGGGCGTGGCTGTGGGGCAGCGGCGAATGCGTTTGATTCACCGAATGGCCCGGTCAGACTGGTGGCGATGGCTGACTTCTTTGAGAATCGGTTGGCCAATGCCCACAAGATCCTGAGCGAGCAGTATGGCACGCGGATGGATGTTCCGCCGGAGAGGCGATTCGTTGGCTTCGATGCGTGGCGAAAGGCGATTGACTATTTGCGTCCGGGTGACGTGGCAATGTTAACGGGATACGCAGGCTTTCGGCCGCAGCAACTGGAGTACGCGGTCCAAAAGGGCATCAACGTATTCATGGAGAAATCCTTTGCAACCGATCCACCGGCGGTGCGGCGGGTGATCAAGGCGGGAGAGGCCGCCGAGAAGAAGAACCTCAAGATCGCGGCCGGATTGCAGTGCCGTCATTCGCGAAATCGGCAGGAGTTGATCAGACGCATGCGCGATGGCCAGCTTGGCGACATTGAACTCATCCGTGCCTATCGGATGCAGCCGTGCTCGCCGTTGGGCCCGCGGCCGACGACCGTGAAAGACCTGCATTGGCAGATTCGCAATTTCACTCATTTCCTCTGGGTTTCGGGCGGACTGTTCGCGGAGATGAACATTCATCAGATTGACGAGATCTGCTGGATCAAGGATGCCTGGCCGGTGTCCGCGCACGGCATCTGCGGGCGGGCGGCCAACAGTACCGACTGTGGCCAGAATTTGGATTCATTCACCATCGAGTGGACATTCTCCGATGGCACCAAGGCATTCGACGTGGTCCGCTGGCTGCCGAATTGCCACACGGAATTCGCCACCTACATTCACGGGACCAAATGTGCAGCACAGTTTTCTGGCAGCAACCATGAAGGTACGGTGCACACCTACAAGGACCAGCGCTGCACCAGGGACAACATCTCCTGGCGGGCACCCAAGGAGCCCATCACACCCTGGCAGGCGGAATGGGA
>CBFDDG010000262.1:0-7043 GCA_965603505.1 uncultured Phycisphaerae bacterium
CGAACGGCGCCCGCGGTCATCCAGGTGGCGATGCCCAGTGGTTGCGACAGATCCACTTCCGGTCGAATATCGATCTTCCGGCCGGTCGTCTCGATGTTGACGAGTTCCTCGCCATCCAGCCATGCCTGAATCCGGTCCGGCACGACCCGAAGGCGAACGCGATACCATTTGCCGTTTTCGAAGTGGATCAGCCGGGTCGTCTCGTTCTCGGCGGCGTCGTAGTAGTCGATATTGGACAGGCCGCAGACGCTGCCCCCCCATCCACCCAGAACCAGCGTACAGGGCTTTTCGCCGACCGGAAACGTCAGGGCGCAGAAGAAGTCATTGCCCTGGACCCGCATCCCCTCCAACGTGATCTCGTAGTTCATACGCTCGACGGGGCCGGTCCAGGTCACGCCGGTCATATAGCTGCCCATCTCCATGGTGATCGCCCCATCCTCAATGTGGACGTCGCCCTGGCCGCCGAAATCCGTTACCTTCCACAATCCGAGGGTCTGACCGTCAAAGAGGCTGACCTCCTCGCCGGGGTCCAGGGGAAACTGCGGCTTTTCCGGGGCCTTGGCGGCCGTCTCTGGAACGGGGGCCGATTCCACCGGCTGCTCGGCGGTGTGACATCCACTTAGCAGGACGCCCGCCGCCACGAGGCAAGCCATGCAAACCATTGTGCGGCCGCAGCTTAGCGTTGCCGGGCCGCCGGGGTGCCGTTTGGCACGATAGGAACTGGAAACACTCGTCGATCTCATCGTGTTCTCCTGACAACCTGAATTCTCTTGGAAGAGACTATCCCGTCCGCTACAATTACACAAGAGCCAATCAGCGGGGTCGGCCATTTTGTGGCCGCCGGGCAAATGCCTCAAGGCCGCAGAACAACATGACGATAAGGAGCGTATGGGCAAGTACTTGCGCCCATCCGGGTTTCCCCGGGCGTGACCCTATCGTGGCAGCAGGATATCAGGAAGGGTACGGCAGGGATAGGACGAGAAGGGACCTATGAAGAGAATTCTTCTGTGTATCGCCATTCTCTTGAGTGCTTCGACTCCGGCGGCTTTCGGCCAGCGCGGACGGCTTGCCAATGCGGGCAAGGCCGGATTGAACGTACGGTCCCTCGATGACGTCCTTCGCCTGCCGGAGGAGCAGATCGACCTGGCCACGGCGGCCCTGATCGCCTCCGAGTACTGGAGCGACATGGTGGCCGGCCGACGCTACCTCGAGCAACTGGACGCCATGGCCCTGGAGATCCAGACACGGCTGCGACAGAACCGGTTGAACACGAACTCCCGGGCGATTCCCATCATCAATCAGTACCTCTTCGACGAGCTCGGTTTCAAGACCATCTCGCACGCGAACGATCCGAACGACCTGTTCTTGCACTCCGTGATGGATAGGCGCCAGGGCTACTGCCTGAGCCTCTCTGTTTTGTATCTGGCCCTCGGCGAACGTCTGGGGCTGGACCTTCATGGCGTGGTGGTTCCGGGCCACTTCTTTGTCCGCTACGATACGGGACGCGTTCGCTTTAACATCGAGACGACGAGCAACGGGGCCTGTCCGCCGGACGAGCACTACATCGAGAGATTCCACGTCCCCCAGAACGGCTTCCATTCGATCTACATGGGGAACCTCAACAAGCGCCAGACGCTCGGCTGTTTCTTCAACAACCTGGGGAACGTATATAATGAGATCGGGGACGTGGAGACGGCCCAGCTTGCCCTCGAAAGGGCCGTCGCCATCAATCCGCTGCTCTCGGAATCCCGGGCGAACCTGGGCAACATTTACCTGCAGAAGGGCCGGGTGAACGACGCCGTCGAGCAGTATCGGGCCGCCCTGCAGTTGAACCCTGGCGACCCCAAGACGTACAACAATTTGGGCAACGCCTACATGGCGCTGAGTCGGCTGACGGATGCCGCTTCCTCCTACCAACAGGCCTTCCGATTGGACCCCAACTTCGTCGACGCCTACCGGAACATTGCCTTGCTGTATACGCGGCAGGAGAGATATAGCGAAGCGATGTCTCAGTTGAACCGTGTGCTCGCGCTCGACAGTGAGAACGTTCAGATATACAACCAGCTCGGGGAGTTGTATTACCGAATGGGCAACTATGAGAAGGGCCTTGTGCAGTTTCGCAAGGCGCTCGCACTCAAGCGGGATTCGGCCGAGGCGCACTACGGCCTGGGGATCTGCTACGGGAAATTGGGCCGGAAGAACGAGGAGATCCAGTCCTATACACAGGCCCTGCTGCTCAAGCCCGACATGCTGGCGGCCGTGGTAGACTTGGGCACCGCCTACTTTGACCAGGAGAACTACGACCTGGCCATTCAATTCTACCGGCAGGCCGTTGCCATCGACCCGGACGACGAACGGATTCTGTTCAACTTAGGTTCGGCGTATCTGAAGAAGGAGAGCTTCGATCAGGCGGTCCGGTACTACGCCCAGGTGGTGAAGAGGGATCCCGGCGTCGGCGATGCGCACCATGGACTGGCCTACGCCTACTACAGACTCGGGATGTACGACCTGGCCTGGAGCCATGCGAACACGGCCAAGCGACTGGGTGCGAGTGTGCCCCAGGACCTGATCAAAGCGATCCAGAGCAGACTCAAATAGGCTCGGTACGCCAAGTGGCATACCGGTGGGCGCTCCTGGGATTCGGCCCCGTGAGGCCAGGCTCTACCGTCCCCCGGGAGCGAACGAACAAAATCCTGGATCCCGCAAAGAATTTCCAGCAATCTCTTGACACAATGTACAGAGGGCGGTAAAATAGGGCTGCAAAGTGGGAGTTAGCAAGCAGCCTGACTGCTTGAATGTGAGCAATCCCAGGAAAAAGCCAGTTATCGGCATCGTTGGCGGCATCGCCTCCGGCAAGAGCACCGTTGCGGCAGAGTTCGGAAAGCTGGGTTGCGCAGTGGTCAGCGCCGATGCCATCGCTCACGAGTTGCTGGACGAACAGCCGGTCCGGGATGAAGTTGCCCGGCTGTTTGGACGGGAGATTTTGACGCCTTCCGGCCAAATCGACCGAGGCAGGGTGGCGCAGAGTGCCTTTGCCGATCCAGAAAAGCTGTCTGCGCTGAATAAACTGATCCATCCTCGCGTCCTCCAGCGAACCGAGGAACTCATCGCGCAGTACAGTCATTGTGCACATGTCACAGCGATTGTACTGGATATGCCCCTGTTGATGGAAGTGGGATGGGCCGACCGTTGCGATCGCCTGATCTTCGTGAAATGCGACCGCCGGCGACGAGGCAAGAGAGCCAGACGGATGGGCCTCATGGATGTGCGGCAAATCAAAATTCGCGAAAATTTTCAGATTTCTGTAGACAAGAAGGCAAAGCTGGCCGATACTACCGTAGACAACAACTCTGACTTCTCGACATTAGTCAGGCAAATCCAAGATATCTTCTCTGACATAGCTGGAAGCAGGTAGCGTGGTTCACTTGGAAGCCGTGTTGCTGACTGCGTTCTTGTTGAACCGGACTTCTTAGTGGTGTAGCTTGAGGCTCTGATCCCACGGAACCACCGAGAGGAGAAGCATCACGTCGGCTGCAGGTGTGTTGCTCGCGTCTGTTGTGGGAGCAGGCGTATACCTGCATGAACAGGGCAAGGGCGACCGTGGAATCTCGTAACACGTAAAAAGGAGCAGTTATGGCCAAGGCCAAAACAACCAGACGAAAAAGCACAAAAAGCACAAAAAGGAAGGCTGCTGCGAAAAGAGCGGCCGTGAAACCGGTCGAGCAGCCGGAAGAAGCTTCGGTCGCCACCGCGACCGCCGTGGAGGACGAAGCGGTCACGAACGAGACCGGGGCGACCGAAGCCACGGAATCCACCCAAGCCGCCGAGACCACCGAAGGAATCGAACTCTCGGAAGAGGAGTCCACACACGCCAAGTACGAACGGATCAAGAAGGGAAACCTGTACTTGACCGATTTGCAGCGGCTCACCGTGGCCGAACTACACGAAATGGCAAAGCGCGAGGGCATCACGGAGTATAGCGCCCTGAAGAAACAGGACCTGATCTTCCGGATCCTCAAGGAGCGCATCCGCCAGAACGGTCTCATGTACGGCGAGGGCGTTCTCGAGGTCCTCCCGGACGGGTACGGGTTCCTCCGCAACCCCGACTACAACTACCTGTCCTCATCGGATGATATTTACGTATCGCCCTCGCAGATTCGGCGCTTCGGGCTGCGGACGGGCAACATTGTTTCCGGACAAATCAGGCCTCCAAAGGACTCAGAGAAGTATTTCGCGCTGCTTCGCGTCGAGGCGATCAACTTTGAGAACCCGGAGCTGCTGGCGGACAAGATCGTGTTCAGCGACCTGACGCCGCTGCATCCGGAGCAGCGTCTCATTCTCGAGACGGGTGCGGATGAGCTGAACATGCGGATCATCGACCTTGTGACTCCGGTGGGCAAGGGACAGCGCGGCCTGATCGTGGCCCCGCCGCGAACCGGCAAGACGATCCTGCTGCAGAAGATGGCCAACGCGGTCAGTATAAACCATCCTGAGGTAAAGCTGATCGTGCTGCTGATCGACGAGCGGCCGGAAGAGGTTACCGAAATGGAGCGTAAGACCGCAGAAAACGTCGAGGTCATCAGCTCCACGTTCGACGAGCCCGCCTCGCGTCACTGCCAAGTCGCGGAAGTCGTGATCGAGAAGGCCAAGCGCCTGGTCGAATACGGCCAGGACGTCGTCATTCTGCTCGATTCCATCACGCGTCTGGCGCGGGCGTACAACAACGAGACGCCGCACTCCGGGCGCATCCTCACCGGTGGTGTCGACGCCGGCGCGATGCAGATGCCAAAGAAGTTCTTCGGAGCGGCCCGAAAGATCGAAGAAGGCGGCTCGCTCAGCATTTTCGCCACGGCCCTGATCGACACCGGCTCGAAGATGGACGAAGTCATCTTCGAGGAATTCAAGGCGACGGGCAACATGGAGCTGCATCTGGACCGGCGGCTTGTAGACCGGAGAGTCTGGCCGGCCATTGAGATCAGCCGTAGCGGGACTCGAAGGGAAGAGCTTCTGCTTGACCCGAAGGAGCTCGAGCTCGTCTATCGTCTCCGCCGGGTCCTCAGCGACCTGAATCCCGTCGAAGGCGTCGAGCTGCTCAAGAGCCGACTGGCGAAGACGCGGAGCAACGCCGAGTTCCTGATGACCATGAATCTGGATTAGCGTCCCTGACGTGAGCGGTTCCCGACCGGCATGTTCGGCGGCAATGAACGTGTTTGTCGCGGCAGACCGAATCCTTTACAGGGCGCCTCCATACGATTAACATAACTTCCGGCAGGCACGTGTCTGCCGGAATTTTTTTGGTGACCCTTACACTGGACGAGTCATGACAGAGCAGTTGTCCAAGGTCTACGATCCGAAGAGGATCGAAGAGCAGATCAACGAATTCTGGCTATCGAGGTCCTACTTTCACGCTGAGCCGTCGCGCGGTGGACAGGATCGCGAGACGTTCACAATCGTCATCCCGCCGCCGAACGTGACGGCGGCCCTGCACCTGGGGCACGCTCTGAACAACACGCTCCAGGACATCCTGATCCGTTTGGGCCGGATGCAGCAGTACGAGACGCTGTGGATGCCCGGCACGGACCACGCCGGCATCGCCACCCAGACGGTCGTCGAGAAACGCATCCTCGCGGAGGAAGGCAGGCGGCGCACCGATTTCGAGCGGGGCGAGTTCGTCGCGCGCATCCAGGCCTGGAAGGATGAGTACGAGGCGACGATCCTCGCCCAGCTCAAGGCGATGGGCTGTTCGTGCGACTGGCAGCGCACGCGCTTCACGATGGACGAGGTCTGCGCCCGAGCGGTCCGCGCCAATTTCTTCAACCTGTTCAAAGACCGTCTGATCTATCGTGGCAAACGACTGGTGAATTGGGACCCGGCCACGCAAACCGTTCTCGCCGACGATGAGGTCGAGCACGAAACGGTCCAGGGACATTTCTGGTACATGAAGTATCCTCTCGCCGAGCCAGTGGTATTGCCCTGCGACGCAGGCATCGTGCCCGTGCGTGGCGAGGGCGTCCCGCCCTTGCGTCCCGAGAGCGTCTCGCTCTCGGATCAAACCGACGAGATCCTCCAACGTCAAGGGCATTGTCTTCCCCATTGGACAAGGCCCGGCGCCGCCTACGCCGTCACCTTCCGTCTGGCCGACAGCCTGCCCCCCCAGGTTCTCCACGCCTGGAGACAGGAGCGGGAAGGCATCCTTCAGGGGGCCACCGAGCAAGGCCGGTCTCTCACCGCTCACGAGGAACGAGAGCTCGACCAACTGTACGCCACTCGAATCGAAGCCTTCCTGGATTCCGGCCAAGGCGCCTGTCACCTTGCCAAACGCGAGATCGCGGCGCTGATCCAAGAGACGCTGCAACACTTCGATGGCCAGAGGTACGATTTGATCGCCTGGTGCATCATGCCCAATCACGTCCACGTGATCGTGCGCCCCTTCGAGGGCGATGACCTGCCCGGCATCCTCCACAGTTGGAAGTCCTTCACCGCCAAACAGGCAAACAAGCTGCTCGGAGAAACCGGGGCTTTCTGGCAGGACGAGTACTACGACCATCTGATTCGCGACGAGAAGGATTTCAACCATCATCTGAGCTACCTGTTGCAGAATCCGGAGAAAGCGGGGCTCGACGCTTGGCCGTGGGTGGGGTCACGGTCGCAGGAATGGCAACCGCAGAGTCGCGGGCAAGATGCCCGCGAGACGCAAGGGCGGGACGCCCTCGCCACGTCGATCATCACGCATGTCACCGTGGCCACGACGCGGCCGGAGACCATGCTGGGCGATACCGCCGTCGCGATGAATCCCGCCGACCCGCGGGCGGAGTATCTCGTCGGCAAGATGGTGCGGCTCCCCATCGTCGGACGTGTTATCCCGATCATTGCCGACGAGCACGTGGTGCTGCCGAACCCCGAGAGCGAGGACGAGAAGGCCCGCTTCTCCACAGGGTTCCTGAAGGTGACGCCCGCGCATGATCCGGATGACTACGCCATCGGACAGCGGCACGATCTGCCCGTCATCAACGTGATGGCGCCCGATGGCTCGATCAGCGACA
>CBFDDG010000263.1:0-7024 GCA_965603505.1 uncultured Phycisphaerae bacterium
GTCATCCTCGATAGCGACATGGTCGTCCTGTATGACGACGGCGTGGCGATGATGATGCTCGCCAACGATCCCGATATCGAGCTGCTGGGGGTGACGATCGTCCCCGGGAACACGTGGGTGGCGGAAGGGACGGCCTACGCCCTTCGTCAACTTGAGCTGTTGAATCGCAAAGACATCCCGGTGGCCATGGGAATACGTCATCCGCTTCGGGCGGGGCGTTACGAGACCCTCAAGGTCGAACGACAGATGTTCGGCTATAGCTCGCCCTATATCGGCTGCTTCTCAAGGCCGGAACCCGCCTCCTATCTTGACGTGTATCGAGACGAATTCGCCGGCGAGACGACCGGCAAGCCGGTTGACGGGCACGCCGTGGATTTTCTCATCGATCAGATCAAGGCCCATCCCGGAGAAGTCACCGTCATGCCGATCGGTCCCTGCACCAATCTGGCCATGGCCATACGAATGGCGCCGGAAATCATCGGCCTCATCAAGAGAGTCGTGTACATGGGGGGCGCGTTTGACGTGCCCGGCAATACAACGCCGGCGGCCGAGTTCAATTGGTGGTTTGATCCGGAAGCGGCTAAAATGGTCGTTCGTGCCCCCTTCGCCGATCAGCTCATTGTGGGTTTGGACGTCTGTGAAAAATATCGTTTCGACAAGAAGATCTTCGATCGCATTACGGCTTCGCAGACACCGATCGCAGCGATGTTCGCAAAGAAGTACGGGCCGGAGTTTAGAAAGAACGCCAACTACACGCGATTGGTTTGGGACACCATCGCCGCTGCTGTCGTCATAGACCCAACGTTGATTCTCGAGGAGGAGACGCGGTGGGTCGATGTCAATTCGGACTATGGCCTGGATTACGGGCGAAGTCTCGGCTACCGCCAACAGGGTCCGGCCGGCACGCAAAAGGCGCGCATTCTGCTTGCCATTGATGAGGAGCGTTTCTGGAATCTAATGGTAGACCTGCTCACGAAGAATTGAAGGTGGCCGATGCGGCAACGCCGTGGGCGGTGCTAACTGCGGTGCTCCTCATCGCAGCTTGAGAGATTCGGGTGGTTCGGATTGTGTCGCATTTGCCCCATATACAGAGTGGCTCCGTTTCCCACTAAGGGAGGAAGAAGCCGGAAAATGAAGGCCAGAACAAGTTGTCTCGTTGCGCTGACGATCCTGGCGGGATGGACGGCCTCGGCGATCGCTGGGGAGATGGAGCCGCTGTTAGTTATAGAGCCGAGCAAGGGCAATCCACGCAATTCCGAAGGCGACCTCATCGAGTTGAACGACGGTCGATTGTGTTTGATCTATACCCGGTTTACGGGCGGCAGCGGCGATCATGCAGCAGCCGATCTTGCGAGACGCACCTCCGCGGATGGCGGCAGGACCTGGAGCGATGACCGGATCGTGGTGCGGCGTCCGGGCGGGCTGAATGTGATGTCCGTGTCGCTTCTGCGGCTGGCCGACGGCCGGATCGCTCTGTTCTACTTGCGCAAGACCTCAAAGGAAGACTGCCGGCCTCTTATGTGCGTCTCGATGGATGAAGCAGAGACCTGGAGCGAGCCGACGGTCTGTATCACGGATAAGGTGGGCTACTACGTGTTGAACAACGACCGTGCCGTGCAGCTACGTGGCGGCCGGTTGATCCTGCCCGTGGCATGGCACCAGGGCCCCGGGGAGGCCAGGGACACTGCCGGCGTAATCATGTGCTACCTTTCCGATGATAGCGGGAAAACGTGGCGGCGCAGCAAAGACTCATTCAAAGGGTACGGACCTGATGGACGGCGCATTACCGTGCAGGAACCGGGGATCGTTGAGCTGAACGATGGGCGATTGATGATGTTCATGCGGACGAATGCAGGGAGCCAGTATATCTGTCACTCCCGGGACGGCGGCGAAACCTGGTCAAAGGCCCGGCCATCGAATCTGAGTTCGCCCCTAAGTCCCGCCTCCATCGAGCGCATTGGCTGGACCGGCGATTTGCTTTGCGTCTGGAACGACCATTCCGGAATCCACACGTACCCCGCGAACCGTCGAACACCACTGTGCCTGGCCATCAGCCGGGATGAAGGGAAGACCTGGAGCGAGTCGAGGATACTTGAGGGTAATCCTGACGGCTGGTATTGCTACACGGCGATCACGTTCGTAGGAAACCGGGCGCTGTTGGCCTACTGTGCCGGGGACAAGGAAGTTGGGGGACTGAATCGACTGAAGGTGCTGGCCTTGTCGAGAGATTGGCTGACCTCTCCTTCTATCGAGTAGAATTGAAGATGTCCGTACCTGACACACTTAATTCTGGTTGGCGGCGGTCAGGTGACTTCTTCTCACGACGAAGGTGTGTATGACTTCGTTGTCGATGTTTACGATGCGGTAGGTGACGGTGGGCTCGTCGCGGGTGGTGTCGAAGGCGAGGATCCCGAAGGAGCATTTCTCGTTGTAGCCGAACAGCGATCCCGGCATGATGCCGTGGGTGTGGATGTTGGTCAATCGGGAGCTCTCAAACTCGTAGAGCGGATAGCTGTTGGGGCGCTCGATCTTCCAGACGTCGGAGCGATGGCGGTCCGCCGAGAGCAGAATCACGCCGGCGATCTTGTTGCGCTCCAGGAAAGAGAAGATCTCCTCTCGCTCTTCTTTGAAACCTTTCCATGTGTCCATGCCCGCCCGGCCGGGCTTGGCGCCGAACGACCAGGGGACGGGCGAGGCGATCACTTTGAACGTGGCCTTCGAGTTCCACAGCTTCTCGAACAGCCACTTCTTCTGGGCCGCACCGAGCATGGAGGGATTCGCCGTCTCGACGCCTTGCCTGGCGGCCTTGTCGCGATAGTAGCGGCCGTCCAACATGAAGAAATCCACATCGGCGATGGCGAAGTCGAACCAGCAGCCGGGCTGGGAGGGGCCGCCGCCGTAGTAGGGGTTCACCCAGTTGTTCCGGAAGGTCCGCCAGACGGGGACCTTCCAGGCGGGCTCGTCGATCTGGGGGCCGCCCCAGCCGTCATCCTCGGTGAAGTCGTGGTCGTCCCAGATGGCGTAGACCGGCGTCTTCGCTGCGAAGTCGCGGAACTCCGGGCGGGACTGTCGGCGATAATAGCAGTACCGTTGTACGGCGGGCCGGGTGGGATGATCGATGTAGACATTGTCGCCGAGGAACAGGAAGGCCGTCAGGTTGTGAGAAGCGATCGTGTTCCACATATGCTCGTGCTCGGGGGTGTAGCCGGCCCCGCCGCCGAAGCCGATCTCGAACTTCGCGGGCTTGCCCTGAACGGGAAACGTTCGGAAGCGTCCTTTCCGTGATTCGTTCGTGCCGTCAACGGTGACGATGTAGTCATAGAGTGTATCAGAAGCCAGCCCATGGACGGCAAGGACGGTCGTGTAGTCCCGCCCTGAGCTGGTCTTGCCATTAGCGGCTCGCGAACCGGGTTGTCCCGAGCCCGCGCGAGTGACTTTGACCTGTACCGGGACCTCACGGGCGCTGCGGACCCAACATCTGACGGCGGTGTCCGTGACGCTGAGCAGGGGGCCGTGCAGGAGTTTTTTGCCGTGCCGCGCGACCAGAGGCCGGAACCCTTCGCTTTCGGCGAGTGGCTTCAAGAGGTCTCGCGGTCCGGCCTGGAATCGCGCGAAGGGCAGCCCGCCATCGAGAGCTTTCGTCACGTAGGACGATGACTTCTCGATATCTCCCTTTTGGGCGTGAGCGACCGCAAGGACATAGAGGGATTCGAGGTCTTTGGGATGATTAGCTAGGTACGCCTCGCTCGTGCGGATCGCGGCGTCCGGATTGCCGTCGACGATCTTCGCCATGGCGTCGCGCGCGATCAGCTTGTACTGCTCGGCGGCAACGCATCGAACCGTCGGGAGAAGCAGCATGGACAAGACGAATAGAATGACGCCTTTTCTGTGGTCGTTCATGGGCCGACTCTCCATTGGGTGTCTGCCGCAAGAGGCTATGCGTGGCAGAGGACGAACTCTGCGCCTCGGCGAAGGGCCTCCGTATTGGCGGGAATAGTCTTGTGATACCGTTGGGCGAGGACATCGGGCAGGGCTTCGGCCATCTGCTCCGGCGTGACGAACCCACGCTTGTGCAGATAGGCGCCGAGCATGACCATGTTGACGCTCCTGGAGCTGCCCAATTCGAGGGCGATTTCCTCGGCCGGTATGGCGACCGTTTCGACGCCGTCGTCCGTCTGCGGCTCGCTATCGATCAGCGAGCTGTTGTAGACGAGCAATCCGCCGGGCCTGACGCGCGAAGCGAATTTGCCCAGCGACGCCTTGTTCAGGACCACGGCGGCGTGCGGCCTGCTGACGACTGGGCAGGCGATCATCTTCTTCGAGACGATCACCATGCAGTTGGCCGTCCCGCCGCGGACTTCCGCGCCGTACGCCGGCATAAAGGTCACTTCAAATCCGGCCTTCATGGCCGCTTGCGCCAGGAGCTTGCCCGCCAGAATGATCCCCTGGCCGCCGAAGCCGGCCATCACCATCTCTTCATAGAAACGTGCTGCTGCCATCGCCTCTGGATTGATAATTGATTAGTGATTATGGATTCTTGATTCTTCCTCAGCCTTTCAGACGGCCGATCGGGAACACTTTGCTCATGTCCTCCTCGATCCATTTCATGGCCTTGCTTGGTGACATCCGCCAGTAGGTCGGGCATGGCGAGAGGAGCTCCACGAGCGAAAGCCCCTCGGCCCCGTTGACCTGAAGCTCGAACGCATGTTTGACGGCCGCCTTGGCTTGTCGGATGCGGGGCACGCTGCTCAACGCGCATCGCTCGACGTAGACGGTGCCGGGCAGAATCGCCAGCAGCTCCGACACCGGCAGTGGATATCCCTGTCCATTGGATTGTCGGCCCGCCGGGGTGGTGGCCGTCACCTGCCCGAGGATGGTGGTGGGGGCCATCTGGCCGCCCGTCATGCCGAAGACGGCGTTGTTGATGAAGATCACCGTGAGCCGTTCGGCCCGCTGGGCGGCGTGAATGATCTCGGCGGTCCCGATCGCCGCCAAATCACCGTCGCCCTGGTACGAGAAGATGATCTTGTCAGGGTTGGTGCGTTTCATCCCGGTGGCCACGGCCGGGGCCCGTCCGTGGGCGACCTCGACCATGTCCACGTCGAGGTAGTTGTAAGCCAGCACGGCACAGCCGACCGGTGCGATCCCGATGGTCCGGCCTTGAATCCCGAGCTCGTCGATTACCTCGGCGACGAGCCGGTGCGCGATCCCGTGACCGCAGCCCGGACAGTAGTGTGTCGGACAATCCTTCAGAACGGACGTTCGCTTCAATACAGTCTTCATATCATCCTGCATGGCACGCCTGACCTATACGGGCGCACTGCGTATCGTCAATTGTCGGATCTTCTCCAGGACCTCATCCACGGAGGGCACGCCGCCGCCCGACCGCCCATGGAGCAGCACGGGCGCCTTGCCGGTCACCGCTAATTGCACGTCCTCGACCATCTGCCCGCTGCTCATCTCGACGGCCAGGAAGATCCGGAACGTCTCGGCGGCCCGGCTGATCTGCTTCATCGGAAACGGCCACAGCGTGATCGGCCGAATCAATCCAGCGGGAATGTCTTCCTCTCGGGCCAGGTCCACCGCCGCCCGCGCGATGCGTGCCGCGATCCCGTAGGCGACGACGACAATCTCCGCGTCGTCCAGGAGGTATTCCTCGCAGAGAACTTCCTTTTCCTGAATCTTTCTGTATCGGGCCTGCAGCTTGTCGTTCAGCGCTTCCAGCGCGCCGTCAGGGAGCCACAGCGAGCGCACGATATTTTGCGCTCGGCCGTCCTTGCCCGTCAACGCCCAATCCTTCGACGGCAATTCGCGGCGGGCCTTCGGCTCCAGCACGACCGGCTCCATCATCTGCCCCAGGATGCCGTCCGCCAGGATCATCACGGGCATGCGGTATTGGTCGGCCAGGTCGAACGCCAGGGGCATGCAATCGACCAGCTCCTGCACGCTCGACGGGCCCAAGACGAAGGTTCGGTAATCACCGTGCCCGCCGCCGCGGGTCGCCTGGAAGTAATCGCCCTGGGAGGGGGCGATGTTCCCGAGCCCGGGGCCGCCCCGCATGACGTTGACCACAACCGCCGGCAGCTCCGCCCCCGCCATGTAGCTGATCCCCTCCTGCATCAGGCTGATCCCGGGGCTGGAAGAGCTTGTCATCGCCCGCTTTCCCGTGGCCGAGGCGCCGAAGACCATATTGATAGCGGCTAACTCGCTTTCGCTCTGGATGAAGACGCGGCCCTCCTCGGCCATCCGGCGCGCCAGGTAGGCGCTGACCTCGTTCTGCGGCGTGATAGGGTAGCCGAAGTAGGCGTCGCAGCCGGCCAGGATCGCCGCCTCCGCCAGTGCCTCATTGCCGCACATCAAAACTCGTTCGTTCGCGCCTGTCACTTGCTCTGCTCTGCCCACCTGTCGAGATAGTCCTTCACCTTCTGAACGAACTCCCGCGTCACCTCCAGCAACTCCTCGGCCTCATCCTGGGCAACGGAACGGGTCACCCCGTAATCCCCGACAATTCTCGTGTCGTAGGCATAGTTAAGCGTTCTCCCCATGTAGCCCTCAAGAACGCCTGATTTTACGAAGTGCTCCCCGAAGAGGCGGATCACACCCTTGTGGGAAGACGAGCGTAAACCCTTGGTAAGGAGGGCGGCTTCCGCCATGAGGAACATGGCGTAGTAACTCCTCGAAGCACAAGAGTCGTAGTCCCCGTCGCTCAGCACCCGTTCGGCTGTGCGTAAGAACGTCTGGGCTTTCGCCGATAGAATCTCTATGTCCTTCAAACGGCTACGCCCTCCTTCCTGACGTTCAGCATAAACGGCAGGTTGTGGCCCTCAAAGAAGTCCTCGGGAATGACAATGACGGACACCAACTCATTTTCGTCCATCAGCATATCGAACAGGAGATCGCTCAGGCTTTTTCGGACCTCGGAGGGTTTCAATGACGGATCGGTCAGCACAAGCACATCGACGTCCGAGTCCTTGGTCGCTTCGCCCCGGGCGTGGGAGCCGTAGAGGATCACGCGCTTGATGGC
>CBFDDG010000264.1:0-6998 GCA_965603505.1 uncultured Phycisphaerae bacterium
AGAGTGCAACCGTGCCTAACGGCACGGGAGCGGGGTTGCCGGGGCGCGCCCCGGCCTAAAACAACAACGAACGCTGAACAAGGAACGCTCAATGCTCAACGTCGAATGAACGACAACGGCGAGACGCCTCGGCGGCGCTCGGGGTGACAGACGGTTGCCGCCGCCCGAACCGCAGATTCGGCTTGCCCGACGCACCGCATCGGATACGATTATTAGAAATGCCCTGCGACGGCCTGCGGGGAGAGGGGCTATCCAGGAAACACCGGCTATAATCCTGGGACGGCCCAATCGGTCGAACGGTGATATACCCGGAAAGGAAGAACAGATGAGGCGACGAGATTTCCTCAGAACGGTCGGCGCGGGCGCTGCAGCGATGGCCTTGGCGGGCAAGGGCCTGCATGCGGCCGAGGAGCCGTCCAAACCGAACATCCTTTTTATCTTCGCAGACGATCAGACCTACGAATCGATCTGCGCCCTGGGTTACGATGAAGTCGAGACGCCGAACCTCGACAGACTCGTCAGGAACGGCGTCACTTTCACCCATGCCTATAACCAGGGCTCCTGGAGCGGCGCGGTCTGCATTGCCAGCCGCTGCATGCTCAATACCGGACGTTTTCTGTGGCACGCGCAGAAGGTTTACGGTGAGGCCGAGAAGGAACGCGCCGCCGGACGCTTCTGGTCGGAGTACATGAAGAAGGCGGGTTACAAGACATACATGACGGGCAAGTGGCACGTAAAGGCCGATCCGGAAAAGGCCTTCGACGTGGCCAAAGACCCTCGCCCCGGCATGCCCAGGCAGACCAAGCAAGGCTACAACCGCCCGATCGAGGGCGAGAAGGACCCCTGGAGCCCGTCGGACCCGACGTTCGGCGGATACTGGCAGGGGGGCAAGCACTGGTCGGAAGTGGTTGGCGACCATGGCGTGTCGTTCATCAAGCAGGCCGCCCGGAGCGACGATCCGTTCTTCATGTACCTTGCGTTCAACGCCCCGCACGATCCGCGCCAGTCGCCAAAGGAGTACGTCGATAAGTATCCGCTTGACAGGATCAAGATCCCGGCCAACTTTCTGCCGGAGTATCCTTACAAGGACTCGATCGGGTGCGGCAAGGGGCTGCGAGACGAGAAACTCGGGCCGTTTCCTCGCACGAAATACGCCGTCAAGGTCAATCGCCAGGAGTACTATGCCATCATCACCCACATGGACGCCCAGGTCGGGCGGATCCTCGACGCCCTGGAGAAATCCGGCAAGGCCGACAACACGTACATCTTTTTCTCGGCCGACCACGGACTCTCGGTCGGCCACCACGGACTGTTCGGCAAGCAGAATCTCTTCGACCACTCCGTGCGCGTACCGCTCATGGTCACCGGCCCCGGCATCGCCGGGGGCAAGATGCTCCATACCCCGGTCTACCTTCAGGACATCATGCCCTCGACGCTGGAACTCGCCGGCGTGCCCCAACCCGATCACGTGGAGTTCCGCAGCCTCATGCCGATCATTCGCGGCAAGCGGCAGAGCAGTTATGATGCCATCTATGGCGGATACCTGTCGGTCCAGCGGATGGTGACCATGGACGGGCACAAACTGCTGCTGTATCCGAAGTGCAAGAAGGTCCTGTTGTTTGACCTGAGAAAAGACCCCGACGAGATGGTCGACCTCGCCGCCAAGCCGCAAAGCAAACCGATCATCAAGAAACTTTTTGCCAGGCTCCTGGAACTCCAGGCAGCCACCGGTGACAAACTGGATATCAAGAGTGTCTTCGGAAGTCTGCTGTAACGGTGTTGCGGGCTGCGATGTGGCTTGGAAGAGGCCGATGCGGCAGCGGTAAGGCTGTATCCGAACAGATAACACGGGAGGGGCAGCGGGTTCTTCATTTTCGGATGACGAAAGAGTTCAAGGTATTGCCTGCGGCGTGCCGATTTACAGGATGCTGGATGGATCTGCCTGAAACCTGGGGGACCGTCGGGCACGCCACAAAGGGGGCGATTTGCCCAACCGGTCACGAATCGTGATTGCGCCTGGTGTGGGGGTACCGGGATGCCGGCTACCGATGTAACCACCTCGGTCTTTGTGGCGCGCCAGCCGATTTTTCACCGAGCCAAGAACGTGCACGGCTACGAGTTGCTGTTCCGTTCCGGCCGGGAGAACCAGTACGACGGGACCGACGGCGACGCCGCCACGCTGGACGTCATCGCCAACAGTTTCACGACGATCGGGTTGGATGAACTGACGGCCGGGCAGCGCGGGTTCGTCAATTTCACCCGCAATCTCCTGTTGCAGGATGTCGCCAACCTCCTGCCGCCCGACCAGATCACCGTCGAGGTGCTGGAGAACATCGAGCCCGATGAGGAGGTGACGGCCGCCTGCCGCAGACTCAAAGACGCCGGGTACACGCTGGCGCTCGACGATTTTGTCCTCACCGATGTCAACCACCCTCTGCTGGACCTGGCCGACATCGTGAAAATTGATTTCATGGCCACACCGCCGGAAGAGCAGAAACGCGTGGCCGGCGTGTTGAACGACCGCAAGATCAAGGCCCTTGCGGAGAAGGTGGAGACGGACGAGGAGTTCCAGAGGGCGGAGGCCGACGGCTACACGTACTTCCAGGGCTATTTCTTCGCCAAGCCGACCATTCACGAAGGCAAGGACATCTCGGCGAACAAACTGGCGCGGCTCAGGCTTCTGGAGCAGATGAACCGGCCCGAGATTTCCGTGGATGAGACCGAGCAGATCATCAAGCAGGACGTGGCCTTGACGTACAAACTGCTGCGGTTCATCAACTCGGCCTGGTTCGGGCTCCGGCACAAGGTGGCCTCGATCCGGCACGCCCTGGTCTGGCTCGGACCGAAGGAGGTCCGGAAGTGGTTCGCCCTGATCTCGCTGCGGGATATGGGAACCGATAAGCCGAACGAGTTGTTCTACCGCGCGATGACGCGGGCCAAGATGGGCGAAGGCATCGCCCCCGCCAGTGGAATGCACAAACATGCCTCCGAACTGTTCCTCATGGGCATGTTCTCGATGATGGACGCCGTCCTCGACACACCCATGTCGGAGGTCTTGACGAAGTTGCCCTTGGATGACCAGGTCAAGACGGCTTTGCTTGGCGGCAGTTGCCCCTTCCGGTGGGTGCACGACCTGATTGCGGCTTACGAGCGAGGCGAGTGGGAAAAGTTCTCGAACCACGCCGGCCAACTGAACGTCGACGAGAGCGTGGTGCCGCCCATCTTCAATGAGTCCATCAAGTGGGCCAACCAGGCCTGCGTGGCCATGTCGGACCCGCCGGACAGCGAGGAAGCGTAACGGCGCGCCGTCGTCTTGCGCGGCGGCGTTTAGGTTTCGTGCACTTGGTTCAGCCCCACCGCCTTTCAGGCGGTGAACTTTCAGTCAGGCCATTTCTTGTGTGTCACCCCGAGCGAAGTTGAGGGGTCTCGCCGTTGCCGTTGTGCCGTGAGTCGTAGGGTGGGTGCTTTGCACCCACGCTGAGGAGATCTCGCGTGCGCCGCGTGGGTGCGGAGCACCCACCCTACGGCTGCGCTCAGGGCAGGCTCTCGACTCTTTTTCGCTCGCTCGGGATGACATGCTAAAGACGGACGCAGACCCACCGCGCGAAATGCCTAAGTGGGCGAAATGCCTAGTGTTCTGTCGCTGCTGATTTGTGGGGTGCCACTGGCTGCTTGTCAGCCAGTGTGTAGCGAGCAGCAGGAAGGCACTGGCGGACTTTTTCGCCAGTGGCACCCACCGTTTCACGTGCGACAGAGCACTAAGTGGCGCTATCGTATCAGGCCTGCGGCCCGTATTCCTGTAGCGGTTTGACGTCGATGCCGCGCTTCTTCAGGGCCTCGATGCCGTTGACAAAGGCGGCGGCGGCGCTCAGGGTGCTGATGAGCGGGATGTTGTTCGCGATGGCGTGCGTCCGGATGTGAATCTCGTCGATGCGCGGGTGCTTGCCGCTGACCGTGTTGATGATCAGCCGCACCTCGTGGTTCTTCATCAGGTCGAGGACGTTCGGCCGGCCGACCGACACCTTCCGAAGCGCTTTCACGGTCACGTCGTTGTGCGCCAGCGCCGCCGCCGTCCCCTCGGTGGCCACCAGGTTGAACCCCAGGTCCTCCAGTTTTTTTGCGATGAAGATGACGTCGCGTTTGTCGTTGTTGCGGACGGAGATGAAGACCGTCCCGTCCATCGGCACGACGTGGCCCGCGCCCTGCTGGCTCTTGGCGAAGGCCATGCCGAACGACGAGTCGATGCCCATGACCTCGCCGGTCGATTTCATCTCCGGCCCCAGCACGGCGTCCGTGCCCGGGAAGCGCGCGAAGGGGAAGACGGGGGCCTTGACGGCCATGTGCTCGACCGTCACTTCCTTCGTGAAGCCCAATTCCTCAAGGCTCTTGCCGAGCATGACCTTCGTGGCGATGTTCGCCAGCGGCACACCGATGGTCTTGGAGACGAACGGGACGGTGCGGCTGGCCCGGGGGTTGACCTCGAGCACGTAAATCGTGTCGCCGCGGATGGCATACTGGACGTTCATGAGGCCCACGACGCCCAGTTCCATGGCCAGGGCCTTGGTCTGGCGCGTGAGTTCCCCGATGATCTCAGCGGTCAGTGTGATGGGCGGGATGGTGCAAACCGAGTCGCCGCTGTGGACGCCGGCGTGCTCGATGTGCTCCATGATGCCGCCGATGACACACCTGTGGCCGTCGGCCACGGCGTCGACGTCGACCTCGATGGCGTTCTCGAGAAACTTGTCGATGAGGATCGGGTGGTCGGTCGAGACGTCTGAGGCGATCCGGGCCTGGGCCATGTAGCCCTCGAGTTCGGTGGCATCGTACACGATGTCCATCGCGCGTCCGCCGAGGACGTACGACGGCCGGACCACGACCGGGTAGCCGATGTCGGCGGCGATGGCCTTGGCGTCGTCGTTGGAGAAGGCGGTGCCGTTGGGCGGCTGGAGCAGGTCGAGTTTGCCGAGCAACTGCTTGAACCGTTCGCGGTCCTCGGCCCGGTCGATGGAATCGGGGCTGGTGCCGAGGATCCGGACGCCGGCCTCCTCAAGCGGAACGGCCAGGTTCAACGGTGTCTGGCCGCCCAACTGGACGATGACGCCCTCGGGCTGTTCGGCGTCGATGATCGCCAGGACGTCTTCGCGGGTCAGCGGTTCGAAGTACAGTTTGTCGGACGTGTCGTAGTCGGTCGAGACGGTCTCGGGGTTGGAGTTGATCATGATGGCCTCGCAGCCGAGTTCCTTGATGGCGAAACTGGCGTGGCAGCAGCAGTAGTCGAACTCGATGCCCTGGCCGATGCGGTTCGGCCCGCCGCCGAGGATGACAATCTTCTTCTCGCCGGTGATGCGATTCTCATCGACCGGCTCGTACGTGGAGTAGTAGTACGGCCGGTTGGCGTCGAACTCGCCCGCGCAGGTGTCAACCAGTTTGTAGGAAGGCTTGATGCCTCGCTTCTTCCTCTCCTCCGCGACGTCGGTCTCGCGAGAGCCGGTGAGGTGGGCGATCTGGACGTCGGAGAACCCGCCTCGCTTGGCTT
Organism: uncultured Phycisphaerae bacterium; assembly: GCA_965603505.1. Lineage (GTDB taxonomy): Bacteria > Planctomycetota > Phycisphaerae > Sedimentisphaerales > Anaerobacaceae > PLanc-01. Next base: position 5,537 of record CBFDDG010000264.1, read on the forward strand.
GCCGCAACACGTCCGCAGGCATCTTCTTCAGGCCCTTGAGGCCGCGATGCCGTGCGATCTCTTCCGCCATATCGATGATCTCTTGGAGATTCTGAATGAACCACCGGTCGATCTTCGTCAGATCGGCCACCTTCTCGACGCTCCAGCCTTTCCGCAGGGCATACGCGATGTAGAAGTGCCGCGCGTCGTTCGGCGTCACCAGTTTGTACGCCAGTTTCGCGTCGTCCTTCGGTTCGGGAACGAGGTGGTCCTTGCCGTCGAACCCCAGTCCGTAACGGCCGATCTCAAGGCTCCGAAGGCCCTTCTGGAGCGCTTCCTTGAACGTGCGGCCGATCGACATCGCCTCGCCAACCGATTTCATGGACGTGTTGATCGTCGGGTCGGCCTGCGGGAACTTCTTGAACGTAAACCGCGCCACCTTGAACACGCAGTAGTCCACCGTCGGCTCGAAGTACGCCAGCGTCTTGCCTGTGACGTCGTTGGTGATCTCATCAAGGGTCAGGCCGACGGCCAGTTTCGTCGCGACCCGCGCGATGGGGAACCCCGTTGCCTTCGAGGCCAGGGCGCTCGAGCGCGACAGGCGCGGGTTGACCTCGATGATGACGATGCCGCCGTCGTCGGGATTGCCGCCGAACTGGATGTTGATGCCGCCCCCCGTCACGTCGATCTTCCGGATGATCCGCCGGCACAGGTTCGTGTACTCGGTGTACTCCTTCGCAGAAAGCGTCTGCGACGGGGCCACAACCATCGAGTCACCCGTATGCACGCCCATCGGGTCAACGTTCTCCATCGAGGTGATGATGATGACGTTGTCGGCGCAGTCGCGCATCACCTCGAACTCGATCTCCTTCCACCCGAGGACCGATTGCTCGACCAGGACCTGGCCAACCGGGCTGGTCGTGAGGGCGTGGGTCAGACAGTCGCCGAGTTCCTCCAGATTGTAGGCGGTCGACCCGCCCGAGCCGCCCAGCGTAAACGCCGGTCGAAGAATCAGCGGGAACCCGATCCGCTGCCCGATCGCCGTCCCTTCATCCACGCTCGTGGCGATGCCGCTGTCGGGAACCGTCAACCCGATCTCCAGCATCGCCTGCTTGAACAGGTCGCGGTCCTCGGCCCGGGCGATCGCGTCGGGGCTGCACCCGATGACCTCGACCCCGTATTGCTTGTAGACCCCGGCCCGGTCCAGGAACACGGCCACGTTCAGGCCGGTCTGGCCGCCGAGGGTCGGCAGGACGGCGTCCGGCCGCTCCTTCGCGATGATCTTCTCGACGGCCTCGGCCGTGATGGGCTCGATGTACGTCCGGTCGGCCATCCGCGGGTCGGTCATGATCGTGGCCGGGTTCGAGTTGATCAGGACCACCTCGTAGCCTTCTTCTCTCAGGGCCTTGCACGCCTGGGACCCCGAATAATCGAACTCGCAGGCCTGGCCGATGATGATCGGGCCCGACCCGATGATCAGGAT
>CBFDDG010000265.1:0-6990 GCA_965603505.1 uncultured Phycisphaerae bacterium
TATGGATCAGCGTGTGGGGCGGGGCCAATTGCCTCGCGCAGGCCCTGTGGGACGTCAAGTATACGCGAAGCATCGAAGCGTTGGACGCCTTCGTATCGAAGTTGCGGGTCTATACGGTCTCCGACCAGGACAACTCGGGCCGCTGGGTGCGGATCACGTTCCCGAACCTGTTCTACGTCGTGAGTCCCGGCACCGTGGACAACCAGGATTACCCCAGGTCGACCTGGAGCGGCATTTCCGGCGATCGCCTGTATCGAAATGGGCCCATGCACAAGTTCGAGCTGGTCGATAACCCGTGGTTGGAGAAAAACATCATTCGAGACCACGGCCCCTTGGGCGCGCTCTACCCCAGGCTGAAATACATCATGGAGGGCGACACGCCGTCGTTCTTCAACCTGATCAACAATGGCCTGGGAAGTCATATCAGTCCGTCCTACGGCGGGTGGGGAGGGCGTTACGTTCTCCGCCAGGCGTATGGCGAGACGCGTCCCATCTGGACGAACGGCCGGAACAGCCGGGATACCTTCGTGGCGGAAGATGGGACGGCCTATACCTCCGACCAGGCCACAGTATGGCGCTGGCGCGAGGCCTACCAGCATGATTTTGCCGCGCGGATGGACTGGTGCGTGGCGGAGACGTTCGAGAAGGCGAACCACAATCCCGTCGTGGTTTTTCGTGGGGATGCAAGCAAAGCGGTGGCGGAGATGCGGGCGACCTCCGGCGAGCGCGTGCGCCTCAGCGCCGCCGGAACGCGCGACCCGGACGGAGATGAACTGTCGTATCGGTGGTTTGTCTACCGGGAAGCCGGGACCTTTCCGGAGGCTGTCAAGATCGAGCATGGCTCATCGCCGGAAGCATCCTTCGTCGCTCCCGACGTGGACGAATCGAAATCGCTTCACATTATTCTGGAAGTCAGGGATGACGGTGAGCCTTGCCTGTACGGCTACCGCAGAGTCATCGTTACCATCGAGGGCAAGTAGAATGCGTTCGCTTCGCATCATGGGACCGGATTGGCGACGGCAGTCGCGATGGGCATTGCTGCTGATCGTGTGTCTCGGCGGAAGCTGTGTCCGGGCGGGGGGCAGAGGCTTGGTCAACACGTCGGCCAGCACTCACGTCAGGCTGCGGAGCGTCGATATCGACGCCGTGCGGTGGACGGATGGGTTCTGGGCCGACCGATTTGAGGTGTGCCGCAAGGTCATGATTCCCAATATGTGGCGACTGCTCGAAGACCCCAATATCAGCCATGCCTACGAGAACTTCCTCGTGGCGGCGGGTGAAAGACAGGGCCGCCACCATGGCCCGAAATGGCACGACGGCGACTTCTACAAGTGGCTCGAAGCCGTCGCCTTCGTGTATGGGACGACGCGGGACGAAGAATTGGATCGCCGGATGGATCGAATCATCGAGACCATCGGCAAGGTCCAGCGGGAAGATGGATACATTCATACGCCGGTCGTCATAGCTCAGCGGCAGCATCAGGCCGAGGCCGGCGAATTCCGGAATCGACTGGATTTCGAAACCTACAACATGGGACATCTCATGACTTGTGCCTGTACGCACTACCGAGCGACGGGCAAGACCAAGCTGCTGCGCATCGCTGAAAAGGCCGCGGATTTTCTTTACGCCACCTATAAGAAGTCCCCTCGGGATCTGGCAAACAATAGTATTTGCCCGTCTCATTACATGGGCATCGTGGAGATGTACCGCACGGTCCACAATCCCAAGTATCTGGAATTGGCGCGGGGGCTGATCGAGATTCGCGATCGAGTCGAAGGGGGCACGGATCACAATCAGGACCGCATCGTTTTTCGCGAGCAGACCGAAGCTGTGGGACATGCCGTCAGGGCGAACTATCTCTATGCCGGCGTGGCGGACGTCTATGCCGAGACGGGAGATGCGTCTTTGCTTGCCGCCCTGGAAAAGATCTGGCGTGACGTCGCGTACCGGAAGATGTACGTGACGGGCGCGACCGGGGCTCTGTACGACGGCGCTTCCCCGGACGGATCGAAGTCCCACTCGTCGATTCAACTCGTGCATCAAGCCTACGGCAGGGCGTATCAGTTGCCGAATGTCACGGCCTACAACGAATCGTGCGCGACGGTCGGTTTTGTTCTGTGGAACTGGCGGATGCTGTCCATTACGGGCGAGGCCCGCTTTGCCGACCTGCTTGAGCTGGCGCTCTACAACGGCTTGCTCGCGACCATCAGCCTGGACGGGAAGGAGTTCTTCTACACGAACCCGCTGGGCCGGGTGGACGAATTGCCGTTCGAGCTGCGCTGGTCCCGCAAACGAGAGCCGTATATCGGTTGCTTCTGCTGTCCACCCAACACCGTACGTACCATCGCCGAGGCTTCCGCCTACGCCTACGGCATTTCCGACGAGGGAATATGGGTTCATCTCTACGGCGGCAACGTGCTCGATACACAACTTCCCGACGGTGCGCCTATCCGGCTGAAACAGCAGACCAAGTATCCCTGGGACGGAACGGTCCGGATTGACGTGGAAACGGCGCCGCAGAATGAATGCTCGTTGTTTCTGCGGATTCCCGGCTGGGTCGAGGGGGCCCGTGTGGCGGTCAATGGTGAGCCGCTGGCCCGAGACCTCGAATCGGGACGGTATCTTCAAATCAGGCGCTCGTGGTCGAGCGGCGACCGGGTCGAGCTTGTCCTGCCCATGCCCGTGCAACTTCTCGAAGCCCATCCTCTGGTTGAGGAAGCTCGCAATCAGGCGGCCGTGCGGCGCGGGCCGCTCGTGTATTGCCTGGAGTCGGTGGATCTGCCGGATGGCGTTGCGGCCGACAGTGTGGCGATTTCTCCCGCCATCCAATGGCAGAACCGTTTTGTCGAGGAACTGCTCGGGGGAGTCATCGTCCTGGAAGGGGAGGCTCGCCTTCTCCCCGATGGCGGCTGGGATAATACCCTCTATCGAAAAATGTCCCCGCAGAGGGAGCAAAGAGTCGATATCCGCCTGATCCCTTACTATGCCTGGGCCAACCGGGGCCAGTCTGAGATGACGGTCTGGATGCCTCTGAGATAGGGCCGGCGACGGTGTCATCGTCTTGGCGATCGTCTGGCTCGCGTGATGGGCGGACCTCCATTGCAGGACAGACAAATCGGGGTCCGTGTCATCATCACACGGACCCCGAACTTACAGCATAGAACCTCGGGAAGCCCACATCGGGCGCTTCCCTCTTGTCAGACGGCGTTCACGCAGCCGCCGGGCTTATTCGGCGGCGGCGGGGTGGCCGACGCCGATGTCATCGATGAAGATGACACCGCTGCCGTCCGGGACGGGATTGTCCCGGTCACCCACGCCGATGTACAGCATCTTGATCGCACTGAGATTGACGTTGGTGAAGTCTGCCAGGGCAATGCGCCACTGCTGCCAGGTATCCTGCACAACCGCATCCGGATCGGGATGCTTCACCACGGCGAGGCGATTGTTCGTGTCCTGAATCGCTATGTATAGATCGGCACGGTCGTTGAAGGTAATGTCCGTTCCAATCTGCGCAACCTGCCATGCGCCCGGGGCTTCCGTGGACGCCCCGAAGAATTCGGCCGTCGTCAGGGCGTTCGCCGTGTGGCTGGTCAGGGCCAGCCCGACGAGCACAGTGGTGTTCATGGCAATCTCCAGCGAGGACGGCTCGGTCGGATTGGCTTCCTCGATCATGGGCTCCCATGTGGCCCCGTCGCTCGAGTGCTCGGCCTTGATGAGATCGCCCGTGCGGGTCAGGCGGACCCAATGGGGCAGCGTGACGGCCCCGGGCTCGCTCCGTGTGCTCGTGGAATTGCCGACGGGAAGCTGGCGGTATTGCCAGCCGACACGACCGTCCGCGGTGACATAGGCCATCGCATTCTTGGCGTCCGTCGCGAGACCGTTGCGGATCATCACGCCGACCTTCACCCACGGATCGGATTGGACCACGCTGTCCACGCGGACCGTGATCGAGCCGTCGGCGGTGAGCGACTTGAAGGCGTAGGTGAATTGATCCGCCGTGTCCCAGATATCCTCGCCGCCGGCACTCATCGTGATCGTGTCGGGACCCGTTTCAGTGAAGTCGATCGGATTGCCCCGCACGTACAAGCTGAGTGTATCGGCGCCGTCGATCGTCCAGTCCTGGGGGGAATCCCAGCCTCGCTCGGCCTCCGAATAGTACGGCGAATTCACGTTGTTGTAATCCAGAGGCATCGACTGCTTACCGTCGTGGACAATCTCTTGCTCGGCGAAGGGCGCATCGAAGTAGCCGACGATCGAGCCGGTGCTGTTGGTCAGGCCATCGAGCCACGTCTGCCAGATGGTTTCGCCAGCGTCGATATTGTCGGTGTAGCCCTCGAAGTCGTCCACCATAACGTACTCTGTGGCGGCAAAGCTCCAAACGTCTCCCTCCCAGGTGCTGGGAGTCTCGGCGTCATTGATCTCCGCCACCTTCCAGTAGTAGGTTCTTCCGAATTCGAGAGGGCCGGGATCGTAGCTGTCTTCCGGAATCGTGACGACCGGGGCCGTGCCGTCTTCCACGGCCTGGCGATCTTCACTGAACCAGACGTGATGCTCGGCCGCCTCTCTGCCGGCCCGCCAGCTCAGCATGGCATCCAGGGCCACGCCCGTTTCACCGGCCGTCGGCTGCGGCTCTCGCGGCCGGACCGGGATATAATGGAACCGCACTTCGCTCAACCCGTATTGAGGCACCAGATCGCGCCAGTTGCTGTGAATCGTCAGCCTCACGTACTGCGCGGTCGCACCGGCGAAGTCGATCATCGTGTTCGCCGTATACGTGGCGTCGCCGGAAGCCTGCGCGAACTCGAAGTCCCCGAGGGCCGTCCATGTCTCGGCGTCGGTAGAATACTCCACCGTAACGCTCTTGGCGCCGAAGCCGAAAGTCATTTCCATCGACTGATTGGAGTTCCAGACCCACATCTCGTCCAGCTTATAGACCTTGTCAAACGCGTACTCGATCCAGGTCGGCTGGGGCCCATCTTGGGCGCTGATCCACATATCCGTCGGTTCCGTGGAATGCTGGTCGGCATCGTTGAGGCCGGAGCCGTCGATGGTCTTCTCGGGGCCCATCTCCGCACTCGAGCTGGAGGCCGTGGTCGTGATATTGGCGATGGGATAGGAATAGGGCTCCGTCGTGAAGCTCCAGACATCGCCCTTGACGACCGCGGGATCCGACAGCGCATTGATTTCATCGATGCGCCAGTAATAGGTCTTCCCGATTTCGAGCAGGCCGTCGGGCTCGTACGTGTTCGCATCTTGATCGATGCTGACCAGCACGTTCAGTGGGTTGTCCGCATCGGCGGCGCTGACGTCCTCGAACGAGGTCCCCAGGTATACGTCATGGCCGGCGGCGGAGATTCCGGGGGTCCAGCTCAGAATGGGGTCCAGGCGGACATCGGTTGCCCCATCGGCAGGGCTCGGGGCCGTGGCAGTTGGGTTTTCCTCTATCCCCAGCATGTACTTGACGGCGTTGAGGAACATCGTCTCACCGTCGGCATTGAGGTTGTACACCCCGTCCGTGCCACCGTTTGTGCCACTGGCAAACAGCATGCGCCGTCCCCCGGCGGTCTGGCCGGACCCGGCGTAGTATTCCTGTCCCGCCTCCCATTCCACGATCCACACATACGCGTCGCTCTTGGCGATCAGTGTGCCGTTGCCAGGGTCGGCGGTCTCCGCGAAGCTGGCTCCTTGCGTGAGGACATCGATCCGGTTGCTCGCGTCCAGGGTCACGCCTTTGAAGATCGGATGATCGGGGAGCACCGCCTCCAGGGTGGGGGTGGCGGTCGGAGCACCCTCTGTGTCGAGCCAGCGCCAGCGGTTGCTCCTGGCGATATGCGCGACCTGCATGATGATTGGCGTGGTGATGGCGTTCCATTGGGTGGGCTCGTCACCGTCGTCATAATTGCCGCTGTCCGTGTCCCGACTGATGACGATGAGATCCGCGGCATTGAGGGCATCGATCTTCCCGGCATCGAGGGTGCGGCCCTCCTGGTTGCGGAAGTCCAGGCTGACGGTGTAGCCCTGCGCTACGAGCAGGTCAATCCACGCCTGGTCGTTATCGCTGCCTTTATTGTCCGAGACCCACACAATCGTGGCCCCGTGCACCAGCGGCGTCGCAAAGAAGGCGAATACCAAAGCTTGGAGCAGCAGTTTCTTAACCATTGTATTCCTCCTTCAGAAAGAAAAGAAAGTACGTACACTTCAGCCGCACGTCGAGACTCCTCCTCCCGCTGTGCAACACAGTGCCTCTCGCCGTTTGCGGCCTGTCTACAGTGTTATCCCCTATTGTGCTCGGGAGATTCGGAGACGAAACCTCGTCACATCGCTCCTCACATCAGGATTCCATAGGATCCAGCGTCCGGCCCACGATCATTGCCGTAACGCTATATGATACCGCGATTATTGGCCTAATGTCAAGCGCAAAAGGAGCGGGAACGCCCCCCGGAAGCCCTACTCGTCCCATCCGGCTGAAAGATCAACAAGCTCGGGCCTGTATCCCGTCGATACAGGCCCCAGAGATCGTCGCTGCAAAGCTATGCCTCGGCCACCGGCACCGCCCGCCCGGGCAATTCTTCTTGGCCGGACGGTTCTCACCGCCTCGCCGGGCTCATGTCCAAGGAGCAGCCCGCACACTTTGCGACAAAACAGTCATTATACGCAGGACAACGGTTGGAGAGCAGGGAAGTGGAGCAAGCTCTCAAGTTCATGCGGGAATCGCCAAGATTGTCTCTGCGTTGGAGCCGCGAGGATGGTACGATGGCACCATGGTTATCAGGAGGTCCATCGTGAAAGAGACAGCAAAGCGCTTCTTCGCAGTCTTCCTTTTGTGGCTGGCTCCACTCAGGAGCGCGCCGGCGGCCTTCCAGCATCCCGGGATCCTGCATACGCGGGCGGAACTGGATCGGATCGCGCAGATGGTGCGGCAGGCGGTCGAGCCGTGGTCGAGCGGGTTCGAGGAACTCAAAGTTCATTCGCAGTCGCAGGCCGACTGGC
>CBFDDG010000266.1:0-6984 GCA_965603505.1 uncultured Phycisphaerae bacterium
CGCGCCGTCTTCTCCACGAGCAGCCGCTTGTAGGTGCCCACGTAGATCCCGCCGCCCACGCTGCTGACCAGCGCAATGATGCTGATCACAAGCAGAAGCTCTGTGAGCGTAAAGCCCTTCGGCTTACAGATGGTTCGGATAGCTCGACAACGTCGCCACATTGGCTCAGACTCGAAGCAATTCAATCATTGACAATATCGGCGTTCTCTCCTTCGCCGCCCTCCTGCCCGTCGGCCCCGTAGCTGATCAGATCGAGGCTGCCCGGATTGTACTGCCCCTCGGAGAAATACACGTACAGGTTTCCCCAAGGGTCTTGGATCTGGCTTGCCTTCAGATAGGGGCCATTCCATTTCTCTTCCAGCCCGGGCGGCGCGACGAGCAAGGCCTCCAGGCCCCCTTCCGATTCGTCGGGCAGTCGGCCGCAGTCCAGTTGGAACCGGGCCAGCGAATCCTCAACGATCGTCATCTTGGCCCTGGCGATATCCGCCTTCGCCTTGCCGAGCCCCTTAAACATGCGAGGGGCGAGCAGTGCCGCCAGCATGGAAATGATCAGAACCACAACGAGCAGCTCAACCAGCGTGAATCCCGTTCTTCGTTTCGTTCGCCTCATCCAACGGCCTTTCGCATGAAGGTTGAAAACCTGTCGTATCTGCACCCATGTCCCCGGACCACCATCGATCGGCTCATAGCGTTCCGCCACCGAGTGACATCATGACGATCGGCAGCAAGGCGGCGGCAATAATGAATCCGATCACCAGGGCCAGCACCAGGATCAACAGCGCGGGAAAGATGGCCATGAAACGATTGATCGCCGCATCGGCATCCGTATCGAAACTATCGGCGGCATTCAGCAGGAGCTCGTCGAGCTTGCCCGTCTGTTCGCCGATGGCGACGATCTGCACCAGCAACGAAGGAAAGTACCCCGACTGCTCCAAAGGATCGGCAAGCGATTCCCCTCGCTTGACCTTCTCCGCCACGTTGTCAATCTCCCGGGCCAGCACCTCATTGCCGAGCGTATCGCGGACGACCGCAAGCGACTCGAGGATGGTCACGCCGCCCTGAGTCAAAGCGCCCAGCGTCCTGGCAAAACGGCCCACCGCAATCGTCCGCAGGACCGACCCGAGAATGGGGATCCTCAACTTGAAAGCGTCCCATCGCAGCTTGCCGGCCGTCTTGGCCCATCTTCGAAACATATAGAGGCCCACGACGAGAACGACCAGAACGGCCCATCCTCCAAAGCTCGTAAACAAGGCGCGCATCGACTGGCTGACCGCCTGGAGAATCCTCGTGGGCAAAGGCATCGCGGCCATGCCGATATCGACCGTCGCCAGGATTCTGGGCAGGATCACGGCGACAATGATCGCAGCGGAGACCAGGCCCAGACACAAGACCAGGATCGGATAGGCCGAGGCCGTCTTCATGTTCGTTTTGACCTTCTCTTCCCGGCCCAGGATCATCGCCAACTGCGTGCTGGTCTGTTCGAGAATCCCCCCCGTCTCCCCCACGCGGATCATGGACAGGTAGAGCGGACCGAAGACGGTCTTGTGCGCTCCCATCGCCTCGGAGAGGGAGTTGCCGGAACTGACGGATTTGGTCAGGTGCTCGAACATGCGCTGCATGGCCGGTTTGCGCTGCTCCTTGCGGATCAGCTCGAGGCAGTTCAGCAAGGGAAGCCCCGCCCTCACGGCCGTGCTCAGTTGCGTGGTCATGGCCAGCACATCCTTGCTGGAGACGCGCCACCGGCCGAAACGAGGCAGACCGGGCAGCTCGAAAACCGACGTACGCTCCGTCGCCCCTTTGCGCCCCCGTGCCTTCTCAATCAAGTCCGTGACGAAATGGCCTCGCCCTGCCAGCGTGGCGACCGCATTTCTGCGATCCGCCGCCTCCACAACGCCGGCAACGTGTGATCCCGCCTGGTCCACTGCTTTGTAGGAAAACTGACCCAAAATTCACTACGCCTTAAAACCAGATTCCACCAATCTTCCAACGGCGTGTTCCGGTACAGCGACCCTCCGATCGGCTAATCATCCTCTCCGATCGTCTTGGCGACCCGGAAGACCTCTTCGGGCGTCGTGTCCCCCTGCAGCACCTTCTCAATGCCGTCGTGCACCATAGTAATGTGATCCGCCGGGGCCTCCTTGACGATTCGCTCCGTGGTCGGGCGGGCCGCGATCAACTCGCGCAGCCGCCCGGTAATCCGAAGCAACTCGAAAATACCGGTTCGGCCGGTCATCCCCGTTTGGTTACAGTAGTTGCAGCCGGCGCCATGCCAGAACTTCACGCCCGGCTCGAACTTCGCGGAGCCGTTGAGGCTCTTTAGAAGGTTCTCGTCCGGCCGGTACGACTCCTTGCACCTGGGGCAGATCCTGCGCACCAGACGCTGGGCAAGGATCGCCTCGAGCGAGCTGGCTAACAGGAACGGCTCGGCCCCCATATCGATCAAGCGTGTCACCGCACCGGCCGCGTCATTCGTATGAAGGGTCGAGAAAACAAGGTGCCCCGTCAACGCCGCCCGGATGGCGATCTCGGCCGTCTCTTTGTCCCGGATTTCGCCCACCATGATGATATCCGGATCGTGTCGAAGGATGTGCCGCAAACCCACGGCAAACGTCAGCCCGCGCTTGGGATTCACCGGCATCTGATTGATGCCTTCGAGCTGATACTCCACCGGGTCCTCAATCGTGATCATCTTGACCGACGGTGAATAAATCTTGTTCAATGCCGAATACAGCGTCGTCGTCTTGCCCGAACCCGTTGGCCCCGTGACCAGTACAATGCCGTGCGTTTTCCTCAGGCACTTGGAGAAACCCTCGAGCGTTTGCCGGTTCATGCCGAGATCGTGCAGGCTGATCAGCGATGCCGACCGGTCCAGCAGTCGCAACTGGACGGCCTCCCCGAATACGGTGGGCACCGTCGAGACGCGGATATCGATCCTCCCGCTCTTGCCCATGAACTCGATGTGGCCATCCTGCGGCACGAATCGTTCGGCAATATTCATGTTGGCCATGATCTTGATGCGTGAGACGATCGCCGCTTGCAGCCGTTTCGACGAGGGGGTCTTTTCAATGAGCAGGCCATCAATCCGGTACTTGATCTTGACATCGTGCTCGAATGGTTCGATGTGGATATCACTGGCCCGGGCATCAATGGCTTCGAAGATGATCAGGTTGACGAGGTTCACCAGAGAGGGCTCGCGCGCCAATTCATGAAGCTTGGCCGGCGAAAAGTCGCCGTTGCCTGAATCGTCATCCGCTCGCGGCTCGGCCGGCGCCAGATCGTCCAGCATCCTCGCCACATTGCTGCCATAGAATCGCAGCACGGCGTTCTCAAGCTGGGCCGGATCGGCGTAATATCGCTGGACCGGGCAACCGGTAACGAGCCGAAGGTCCTCCATCACCTGCGGCTGAAAAGGGTCGGTCATCGCCACAGCCAGGCGACCATCCTCCCGCCACAGGGGCAGAATGTTGTATTTGCTGACCAGCTCGGCCGGCACCAGGCCGATGACCTCCCCGCCAACCGACATGCTGGAAAGATCGATTTTTTCGATGCCGGCCTGGATGGAAAGCGCCTCGCTCAATTGTGCCTGCGTGATATAGCCCAATTCGAGGAGAATCTGGCCCAGTTGCCGGTGTCTTGCCTTCTGTTCGGCCAGAGCGATACCCAAGCCGGCCTCATCCAGGTAAGCCCGTTCGCACAGCAACTCCCCTAACCTCTTCTTCCCAACCACTTGACCGCCTGAGTCCATCCCCATGCAGCAACCTCAACGCCAAGGAACCTCAAAATCCTAAGTCTACACCAATCAACAGGTTATGTCAAGGTTTCATCAAAGGCGGGGCCGGCTTTCGTGCATGCCGCACCTCCGCCAAGCGAATCGCACTCCGCGTATCATCAGAGCCGGATGACCGATCCCCGCCCGCAGAGGTACTTGGGAGACTGTATGCCCTGCGTCGGTGCAAGGCCCTACAGAGTCCCCCCTTAGCCATAGATTCAGACGCTTCTTGACATTCGTTTGTTACAGAAAAATGGAATTTTTGCCACTGCACCGGGGCCCGACGCACCTGCATGGCTCGCCGGCAATGGATTCAATCGCGAAAGAGCCCCGAAAAAATAGTTTGACAGTCTCAAGTCCTGTGGTGACAATGATATGCAGCGCGGCGCGTTGCTGGAACGCTTTCGGGCGACTCCCAACGACCGTCAGAACGGATTGCTGATGCGCTCGGGCGGCTTGTGCCGAAACATGGCTGCCATGCTTGCGGCGGTCGGGCTTTCAGATCGGCCTTCTGGCCACGGGTGAGAGCCAACCACCACGGAGGAACAAGCAGGCACGGACAAGCTGATAACAGACGGGCATTTCGCTGGAGGATAGGCACGGATGCTGATATCCAGGAAGGAAGCAGGTAGCGGCCGACGGCAAATCCACTATCTGCCGGGGGGCTGTTTGGCCATTCGCCCAGTCTCAGACCCAATAGGCTGGATGCAGGGGGTGTCTCTTTCTCCAGGGGAACGGGTGCAAACGCGCCTTCGACAGTTTGGACGCATTTGTCGGTATGCATAGGGAGGTGGCGTTATGAAGTTGGAGAAGAGGCAACCATCAGGACGCGAGAAAGATGAGGCGTCCACAAAGTTGCTCGAGAAGTTGCGCGAGCAGCTATACTCCTCGAATGTCTCGACCGTGCGGCAGAGTGCCTTCCATCTGTCGTGGATGCAGGAGGATGGGCTGGAGATTCTCAGGGAAGCGCTGCTTGGCAATACGCCGCGTCGGGCCAAGAGTGCCGCTGCGTATGGATTGCGGAAAATGCGGGGAAGAATGCGCAAGCAGGCGGAGGAGGCCTTGGTGGAGGGGCTGGCCAGTCCCGATCGCGCCACGGCGGAGACTTGCCGCAACGCACTGATCGTGCTGAAAAGAGGTAAAACGGCACCCAGACGTCCGTCCAACTCCAAAGCCAGGGGTGGAAAATTCCAGATCAAGGAAGTCCCGGGCAAGGAGCGCCGCAGGAGGCAGCCACAGAGAGGGAGAAGGCCGGACGACCACATGTCCTCCCGCAGACGCTGAGTCCTGCCACCCGGCCGTCGCCCGCCGACGGCGTACACCACTGCCCCCTGTCCCTCACCCACCCACATATCGGCGTTCCTCCATCGCATCCGAAATGGACCCCTGTAAGACCCGAATTCTGACGCCCATGGTCCCGGTACGGAGACTGCTCCTATCGCCGCGATATCATCGAACTCTTGCCCGAACCGAAGAAGACCGGCGGAATAAATATCGTTTTCAGCAAGGCCGTTCCCGATACAATTCAGTCGGCGTGGAGCCGGCCGATCTTGCGCATGACGACAGAAAAACTGTACGACCGGCCGATTTCGTGTATCTCTCTATGATGGAGGCAAAGCTCACATGAACGTGTCGAGAGTGTCATGGGCGATTCTTGCATTGATTCCGCTGGCGGCAACGGCAACGCTCCGGGGCGACGAGCCACTCCAATTCCCCCGTGAGACCCCGGTCGTTACGGTCTATCGCCGCACCCACCAGGCTGTCGTGAATATCTCGGGCGAGCAGACGGTGTCGCAACGGATGTGGCCACAGTTCCAGCAGCCGGGGATCCCGGACTTGTGGGGGCCACGGTTCGAGCGCCAGGTTCCCGTTCTGGGTTCCGGCTTCGTCGTGCATGAGGACGGCTTCATCGTCACAAATGCGCACGTCGTTGAAGGTGTCAAGCGCATCAAGGTGGTGTTCAGCGACGGCCGGGGATTCCAGGCGAAGCCGATCAGCGCCGACACAAGCAAGGATTTGGCCGTGCTGGCCATCGAAGCCGACCGCAAGCTACCCTTCGTCGAACTTGGCCGCAGCAGCGACTTGATGATCGGCGAGACCGTCATCGCCATCGGCAACCCCTATGGCTATTCCAACACGGTGACGAGCGGCGTCGTGAGCGCCATGGCACGCGACATTCAGGTAAGTGAGGGCTACTGGCTGCGCGGCTTGATTCAAACCGACGCCCCGATCAACCCGGGCAATAGCGGCGGCCCCCTGTTGAATGTCAACGCCCAGTTGATCGGAATCAACACGGCCATCCGGGCCGAGGCCCAGAACATCGGTTTTGCGATACCGGTGGACACACTCGTTGACAACCTCAGCCACATGTTGATGCCGGAAAGTTTGCGCCGCGTGCGCCTGGGACTGACGATCGGGCGCATGCAAACGGTGGGGCAATTCCGCGGTCCGGTCGTTGACGCCGTGAGCAAAGACAGCCCGGCGGATAAAAATGGGATTGCCCCGGGAGACCTGATCCTGGAAATCGACGGGCGCAAACCGCACAGCGTAATCGACTTCTACGTCGGAATGATCGGAAAGGATGTGGGTGAGCCCATTCGCCTAAGCACCGTTCGCCCGGGTGGGCCTGATCCCAAGCCCCGCAGCGTGGAGCTGGCCATGCTGCCCCGCCCGATCCCCGACGGCCGCAGGCTTGCCGGAGAGTTCTTTCAGATGGAGGTCTCGGAATTGACGGCAGCGGTGGCCCGTCGATTCAACTTCGAGAGCGCGTATCCGATTCTGATCATCACGGGCGTCGACGCCGGCGGCACCGCCGCTCGCACGGGCATAGAGCCCGGGGACCTCATTCTTCAGATCAACAACGCGACGGTCCGGAACCGCACCGAATTCTCCCTCGAAATGGAGAAGGTGGCACCCGGTGACGTCGTGGAGCTGAATATCTTGCGTATTGAGATTGGGCTACTCGGACAGATGGAGCGGCGATTCCTGATCCGCATGGAGGCGCGCCCTCAGAGCTCACAACGCCGCATGCTTTGACGAACCCTACGTACAGAATCCGGCTCGGGAGAAATCCCTTTGCGTCTTCCCGATTTTTCTTGACATCCTCGCGCCACGGCGTCATAAGGCGTCTGAATGGCGTTCCCTCCATGGAGGAGGTTCCGCCAAGAGCCGCCAATGGATGGTGTGCTTCTCAAGGACGATGGCGTATCGGTGAT
>CBFDDG010000267.1:0-6966 GCA_965603505.1 uncultured Phycisphaerae bacterium
TTGGTCACCAGAATGCCGACGGACAGCCCGATCGAGATCAGTGTGGAGGTATTGAGCGTGTAGCCGGAAAGCTGCATGAAGAACAGACCGATGATGATGGTCAGCGGCATCGTGATCGCGATCACCAGCGTGGATCGAATGTTGTACAGGAAGAAGAAGAGGATCGCGGCGGTCAGCAGAATCCCCTGCGCGACATTGGTCCAGGCGCTCCGGACGGAGGCCTCGATGAACCGGCCATCGTCGCTGACCCAGACCATCGTCATCCCGCCGGGCAATTGCTTGTTGAGTTGCTCCATCGCTGCCTTGACGCGGTTGACCACTTCGACCGCGTTGGCCTCGGCCTTCTTGACGACCTTGATGTACACGCAGGGCCGGCCATCGATGGCCGCCTTCTGCCGCAGTTCCTCGGTCGTCATGACGACGCGACCGATATCGCGTATGTAGCAGCGCTGCCCCCCTTCGCCGGCTACCTCCAACATGCCGATATCGGGAATCTCCTTGCACTCGGCATCGAACTTCACGGAATACTCGCGCCCGCCGTCCTTCACACGCCCGCTGGGGACGGTCCGCACCGCCTGTTGAAGGGCCTCGACCACGTTCAGGCTCGACAGGCCCTTGGCCGCCAGGCGATCCCTATCCAGCAGGACGTGTACCTCGCGCTTGGCCCCGCCGACTAACTCGACGTTCGCCACCCCGGAAATCACCGTGATCCGGTCCCGCAACGTATTGTCCGCAAAGTCATACAGTTCGTCGAGGGGAACGTCTCCGGTCAGTGCCACGTTGATAATCGGCTTGGCATTGATGTCGAATTTCAGGATCTTCGGGTCTTCCACATCCTGCGGAAACTCGGCCCGAATCAGGCCGAGATTTTCGCTCACGTCCGTCGCGGCGATATCCACGTCCACGCCCAGCTCGAATTCGAGCAAAGTCTGGCAGACGTTCTCCATGCAGGCGGAGCTGACGTGCTTGAGGCCGTCAATCGTAACGACCTGATCTTCGATGCGCTTGGCCACATCCGTCTCGATCTGCTCGGGACTGGCGCCCGGATAGATCGTGGTCACCGTGATGTAGGGCACGTCCATCTTCGGCATCAGCTCCACACCCATCTTGCGGTAGGCGTTGAGTCCGAGCAGGGTCAGGGCGATGATCAGGCAGCTCATGGCCACCGGCCGCCGCAATGAGGCATTGGATAAAAGCATGGTCCTACTCCTCCTGCACCGAAACGGGCGTGCCTTCCGCCACCGAATACTGCCCCATCGCGATCACGGGCGTTCCGGCATCGAGCGCTCCGCCGACAACTTCGGTCCAGCCGGCCGTCTCGAGCCCGGTCTTGAGCGCGATTTGACGGGCGATACCTTCCCTGACGGAGAAGACGACGCTCTGTCCGCCCCGAGTCTGAATGGCCTGCGTCGGCACGCCTGTGCCCTGCCTCTTTTCGAGGACCACGACGATGTCCGCCATGGCCCCGGGCACGATCCCTCCCGACGGGTTCTCGAGCAGAGACTTGATCTCGAACGTCCGCAGCCGCGGATGAATCGTCGGACTCTTGTACCGAATCGGCTGCTCTCCGAGCGCGGCGCCTGCCACGCGGACGGTCATCACGGTCCGGTCGCAGACGACCTCGGCGTAGTACTGCGCGGGCAAATACGCACAGATCTCGACGATGGCCGTGTCGTCGATCCGCACGATGGCATTCCCGGGACTGCCCATCTCGCCCGGCTCATGGAGTCGCTCGCTGATCCTGCCCGAGATCGGTGCGTAGACGACCGCATCGGCCAGGTTCTTCCTGGCGACCTCGAGAGCGACCTTTGCCTGTGACTCCTGGGCCTTGGATAGTTCCACCAGCGTCCGGGCATGCTTGAGCATTGCCTGAAGCTGCTGATATCGCGATTGTTGCTGCTCGAACGCATCGACCGTCACGGCCTGTTTCTCGACGAGCCGTTTGAATCGGCCGTAATCCAGCTCCGCCTTGGTGAAGTCGGCCTGAACGCGTTCCAGATTCGCCTGCTTCTCCTGCGTGGCGAAACGAGCCACTTCCAGGGCCTGTTCGCTGATCTGCACCGCCCTTTCGAGATTCGCCTGATCTATGGCGAAGAGCCTCGTCCGCCCCGCCACCACGGTGTCGCCCTCCTCGACGAAGATGGCCTCGATCGTACCGCCGATGCGCGGCGAGACCATCGCCAAGTTCTTCGCCTCGACGTTGCCCTGCACGACAACGCTGCGCTCGAACTGGCGTATCGCCGCCGGCGTGACCACAACGGTGACTGCGGATCTTGTCCCGGCCTTCTTGACCTCCGCAGGCCGCTCGCCGGCCGGCTGCCCGTACAGCACCCGACCTACAACAGCCAGCACGGCCACCAGGACCAGGCCCGCCACACATGCCAACGTACGCATGAGCCGGCTCCTGCCGGCGGTGCGCTCATGATTGACCTTCATGTCTGGGTTCCTCGATGTCTGTTTCGGTTTTGCCCATCGCGTTCAGGAGCGTGGCCCCCGCGACCTGGTGCTGAAATCGTGCGGCCAGGACCTGCATCTGTGCCTTGGCTCGTTCAGCCGCCCCCTGGAGAATCCCCACGGAGTCGATCAAGCCTTCCTTCCATTTCTCCTGCGTCTCGGCATACCGCCGCGACGCAACGTCCATCACCCGCTCGGCCAAATCCAACTGGTCCTGCGCCGTCTCGACGTTCTGTTGCGCCCGAATGACCGCCAGCATCAGGGCCAGTGTGGCCTGCTCCCGTTCGATGAACGCCTGCTCCTGTCGCTGCCTTGCGGCCTTGTATTCGTTGATGTTTGCGAACCCGTCAAAGAGCGTCAGCGTGCCCGCCAGCCCGTAAATCCACTGATTCGAGGGCAACAGCGACGTTTCCAGTGCATCCGGGCGATAGGCGAACGCGCCCAACACGGGCAGGAAGTTCGCGATCGCCAGTTTGACCTTCTCCTTCTCGATCGCGATCCGACGATCCGCAATGTGCAGCGAGGGATGACACAACATGGCCTCCAGGATCAGCTCTTCCAGCGATCCGGCCGGCGCGTCAATGGGCGTCTCACTCGCCAGCGTGACATCCGCCAGCGGCGACAATCCCATCGCCGCCAGAAGGGCGGATTTCGCCTGCTCGTAAAGTCGCTGTGTCCGTGCCATTTCCGCTCGCTGCGCCTGTGCGTAAACGGCCGCCTGATCCGCCTGCCAGCCGCTCACCAAGCCCTCCTGATGGAGGGCTGCAACCTCGCTGCGAAGAGCTTCGGCCGCCTCTTCTTCGGCGGCAAGCGACCGCTTCACCTGTTCGAGCGTCAGACACTGGAAATAGAGCACTGTCACCTGCTGTGCAACCATCTGCCGGGTGTACCGGACGACCCACTCTGCGATCTCTTCACCGCGCTCGTGCATACCATAGAGGAACCACGTCGCCGGGCTGAAAACCGAGACGCTTGCACTCCACAGAAGCGCACGCGCCTTGTCGATGTTCATGGGCTCAGTTTCCGAAAGAGGCAGCGAGATCGCAGGATCGAATTCGTAATGGGAGTAGCTCAGACTCACGGCAGGCAGAAAGTCCGCGAAGGCGACCTTCCGCTGGAGTCTGGCGATGCGCTCTTGAATCGCGGCGCTCTGCGTCTCAAGGTTATTCGACATCGCGATACGGATGCAGTCCTCCAGCCCAAGCGTGTCGTGCTGTGACAAGACCCCCTCGGTTTCGTCGCGAAGAGTCGCCGGATACTCGGCAGCGTGCTCTCGTCGGACCTGCTGCCCGTCAAAGCTGCTGCAACCAGCCAGATAAACCAGGGCCAACGACCCAAGGAATAAGCCAAAGATCCCTCTCTCACCCATCGTTGTGCGCCCCCGGAAGCAGCAATCCGCCAAGGAAGAGCTGCTCGATTCCCGCAAAGGTGTCCGTCGCTGCGGCCATGTCAAAGTGACCGGCCATCTCGAAAGCCACCGTTTCCAGGATCGAGTGGATGGCCTTCGCAGCGACCGCCGAGTCCACGCGGCGAAAGAGCCCTTTGGCGATCCCCGCTTGCAGGAGCGCTTCGAGCTTGCCATTCAGGATCGTGTGAAATTCGCTTTCGCCCTTTCTCTTGGAAACCTTGGCGCCGCGAATCCCGAATTCCGACACGTAGACTTTGATGAATTCGGCATGCTCTTGCAGTAACGCCGGCTGCCGCCGGATGAAGGTTCGGAGCCGATCCGCCTCGTCGCCGGAGCCATCCAGAATCGCCGTCAGATCGCTGACAATGCGATCCCCACAGTTCTGGGTCAACTCCTCGAACAAGGCCTCCTTGCTCGCAAAGAAGTTGTACAGAGTCCCGGTGGCAAACTCCGCCGCGGCCGCAATTTCCTGCATCGAGACGTTGTGAAAGCCCTTCTCTGCAAAGAGCCGCAGCGCCGCCGACAGAATCTCCTGCCGGTGCCGCAACCGTTCCCGCTCCCTTCGCGATAACTTCGTTACAGACTTCATAAGAACGTCCTCATGGCCATACACAAAACGAACTCATGTTCACTTAGTAACAGTTACTTCATATTATGAACCAGTGTTCACGAAATGGCAAGCTTCTTCCCGAGAAAGGCAAGTTTTCTTACGGGGAGGAAACGTGAATTATGGAAACGTCGAACCGTGTGCGCCGGTGCTCGCTTCAGGACAGCGGTGTGGGGTATGCGGTTTTACCACAGGCCGTTCGTATCGGCGATATTGACCTCCGGCGGGCGAAGGCCGTTGTGATCGGCCGTCACCACTGCGGCGCTCTGGCCGTCGCTGCCGCCCACCCCTGGCGTGGATGTCCCGGACGGTCTGCCAAACCAGGTAATGACGCAGGCCAGGCAAACCACGGCGGCCGCCGCACTGGCCCATCCGACGGCCCTCCAGAATCGGCCGCCGAACTCAGTCGACTCGTGTATGGGCAGGTAGGCAAGGCGGGACACGAGCTTTTCGCGCAGCCCCTCCGGCGGCTGGACCCCCGAAAGGGCCCTCAGCCGATCCTCCAGCCATTCCATGGGAACGCCGTCATGCTCGTGTCTCGAACCGCCGTTCATGGTCCCACCTTTCCAGCGAATCGTTGCCGCAATTTCTTCAAGGCCCGATTGATCATCCACTTCAGCGTGCCATCGGGCCGGCCAAGCACCTGGGCCATCTCGCGATACGTCAGCCCTTCCACGTAGTGGAGCACGAGCATGGTCCGCTCATCCGGGTCCAGATGGCCTAACGCACGATAAACCCGCGACAGGTGCTCATCGGCCATGATCCCCGCCAGCGGGTTGTCGGCCGTCCCGAGCGGTCGCTCGCTCAGCGTAGCGACCAGCTTTTTCTCCCGCTCCCGGCGACGCCGAGTGTCGAGAAACGCGTTGTACGCGATCCGGTGCAGCCACGTCCGGATTGACGCATCCCCCCGGAACTCATGGATCGCGGCCCACGCCGAGGCGAAGACATCCTGCGTGAGATCCTCGGCCAAGCTCGTATCTCGCGTCAGGAACAGCAACAGTCGATAGACCGACCCATAATGCGCATCGATAACCTCTTCATACGCCTCGCGCCGCCGCTCACGAAGGGCCTTGAGAGTCCGTCGTTCGGATCGATCGCGCACGTACTACTCCACGCTGAAGGCCGCCCGAACGCAAAGGCGGCCCGTTTATTGGTTTGGACGCCCGAAACCCCGGGCCGTTGGCGCGTTTCGCAGAAAAACGCCGCCTGGGAGCCGAGGTTATTGCTTCAGCCATTTCTCCATGCGGTCGAGCCCCTTGGTGATCTGCTCCATGGAACAGGCAAAGCTGAGCCGAACGTTGTTGTCGCATCCGAAAGGCAATCCCGGCACGACGCCGACGTTGGCCTGCTCCAGCAAGGCCTTGGCGAAGTCCATGCTGCCGCCGATCTTGGCGCCGCCGATGGCCCGGCCGTAGTTGCCCGAGACATCGGGGAAGCAATAGAACGCCCCCGTAGGCTCCGTACACTCGACGCCGGGCATGCTCCGCAGGCGCTCGGCCATGTACTTGCCGCGCTTCTCGAACTCGACCCGCATCTTCTCAATGGCCTCATCCGCCTCCGGCCCCATGGCGGCGATGGCCGCATACTGTGCGAACGTCACCGGGTTGGAGGTCATGTGGTCCTGGAGCCGGTTCATGGCCTTGATGACTTCGAGCGGCCCGGCCGTATAGCCTAAGCGCCACCCGGTCATCGAGAACGCCTTGCTGAAGCCGTTCAGCGTCAGAGTCCGGCCGAACGCGTCTTCGCTCAATGCGGCGAAGCTGACGAACTTGGTATCGCCATAGATAAGCTTCTCGTAAATCTCGTCCGATATCACCATGACGTTCGTGCCTTCGAGCACTTTCGCCAGGGCCCGCAGCTCGTCGGGTGTATAGCTGAACCCGCCGGGATTGCTCGGGGAGTTCAGGACCAGCAAGGCAGTCTTAGGGGTGATCGCCGCCTTCAACTGCTCCGGCGTGATCTTGTAGCTGTTGCTCTTGTCCGTTTCGAGGACCTTGACCACGCCCCCGGCCAATCCGACTGCCTCCGGATACGTTACCCAGTACGGCGCCGGCAGGAGCACCTCGTCGCCCGGGTCGAGCACGGCCTGCATCGCCTCGTACACCGAGTGCTTGCCGCCCAGATTCACGATGACCTGCTCCGGGGCGTACTTGAGCCCGTTTTCCCTCTCGAGTTTCTTCGCGATGGTCGCCCGCAGCGCAGGGATGCCAGCCGCCGGCGTGTACTTCGTCTGCCCTTCCCTCAGGGCCTCGATGGCCGCCTGCTTGATATACTCCGGCGTGTCGAAATCGGGCTCGCCCGCCCCGAATCCTACCACGTCCACGCCCTGAGCCTTCAGCTCTTTCGCCCGGGCCGTCACGGCAATTGTCGCCGACGGCGCAACCGCTCTGGCTCTCTGACTCACCTTCATCTGGCGCATACCTTTCCAAGAGGATTCTTCTGGCGATTTCCGGGCACTACTTACGCCAAACGCCGCCCCCGGTCAAGAGAAATCGCC
>CBFDDG010000268.1:0-6952 GCA_965603505.1 uncultured Phycisphaerae bacterium
GGCGATTTTATCGTTGAGATGCACGTGCACAACCTCGATCTAACGAACTGGCTGATCGGCGCCCATCCGGTGCAGTGCATGGGCATGGGTGGGCGGCAGCAGCGGACCGAGCCCGAGTTCGGCGATTCGTACGACCATTTCGCCGTCGAGTACGAATACCCGAACGGACTGCGCGTCGAGTACATGGGTTCGCAGATTGACGGGATGACCAACCGTAACGATCAGCGGCTGGTCGGTACGAAGGGCTCGCTGTACAATGATTTCGGCCGGACCGTGATTGCGGGTGAGAACACGGCCGAGATCGCGTGGGACCAGAATGATCCGTGCTTGAAACAGCACGCCGATCAGATTGAGGCGATTCGTCGGGACCAGCGGTTAAATGAGGGCCGGCGGATCGCCGAAAGCACCCTGACCTCTATTATGGGTCGGATGAGCGCATATACGGGCCGGGCCTTGAAGTGGGACTGGGCGATGAACGCCTCGAAACTCGATCTGACGCCTCCGTCGTACGAGTTTGGCGACCTGCCCATGCCCCCGGTGGCGATCCCCGGCAAGACCCAACTGGTGTGACATTGATTGCGGATTATTGATGATTGATGATTGTCGGGGCCGTAGCGGGGTCCCCAAACGCAGTATTTCGCGTTTGGCCGGCCCCAATGTCAAGACCGAAGGCCCTGGCGATGGAAAGGGCGACTTATGAAGCGAATGATGATTGCTCTTGTTGCCACACTGTTTGTGATGTCCTTGCTGATGACCCCAGTCGTCGCGGTCGAGACGGCTGAGGTGGTGCCGCAGGAAAAGACGATGCTCTGGAACGGCCGGGACTTCACCGGCTGGAAACGTTTCCTGCCCGACGCATCGAAGAATGTCGATGACACGTGGTCCATCGAGAATGCCCTGCTGTGCTGCACGGGCAAGCCGGCCGGCTACATGCGGACGGAAACGCTCTATGCGGACTATCACCTGCACGTAGAATGGCGCTGGCCGGCCAAGCCGGGCAATAACGGCGTGCTGGTCCATATGAGCGGCCAGGACAACGTCTGGCCGAGGAGCCTCGAGTGCCAGTTGGCCGCGGGCAACGCGGGCGATTTCTGGGTCATCGGCGGAGTAGAGCTCGCCGAGCATGCCAAGGGAGGCAGCCGGGTCAGAGGCCGCCGGACCGTCAAGCTCAAGGACAGCAGCGAAAAGCCCCCGGGCGAGTGGAACCGCTACGACATCATCTGCAAGGATGACTGGGTCGTCGTCCTGGTCAACGGCGTGCTCCAGAACGTTGCGACGAAATGCTCGGACAAATCGGGCAAGATCTGCCTCCAGAGCGAAGGCGCCCCCATTGAGTACCGCAACATCTGGGTCGAGCCGCTGGAGTAACCCGGGATACGCCGAGTTGGTCTGTCCGGCGTGTTTGGCATCTTGAGGATGACGGGAGCGGGTGAATGTATCCGCTCCCGTTTCTCGTGGGGCCGGATGTAGCAGATGGCTGAAGGGCGGACAGACAACTGGACGACCGCGAAATGAGGTATTGATGAAGGTATTGGTGGCGGCGAAATGCGGTTTTTGCCCCGGCGTGCGGAATGCCATCCACACGGCGGAGAAGATCCTGGACCAGGCCAGCCCGAAGGAAAACGTCTATAGCCTGGGTCCTATAATCCACAACGAGGATGTGGTGGAGCGGCTGGCAAACGCGGGCTTGCGAACGGTCGCATCGGTAGACGAGATCGACTCGGGGACGGTCCTGATCCGCTCGCATGGTGTCGCGCCGCGAGAATTGGATCGGCTCGGGCGAAAGGGGCTCGATATTGTCGATGCCACCTGCGTGCTGGTCAAGCGGGTGCAACAGATTGCCAAGCAGCTTGAGGATGAGGGCTACGAGGTGGTTATTATCGGAGAGGAGAACCATCCAGAGGTGCAGGGGGTCATGGGCTGCGTCAGCGCCGTGGTCGTCGTGGCCGGCGAGGAGGATCTGCACAAACTGCCGTCGGACGGCCGGCTGGGGATCGTCTGCCAGACGACCCAGAGCCCGGAGCACCTCGGGCGGGTCCTGGGCGCCATCGGGCGGGGCAGCTTCCGCGAGTTGAAAGTCATCAATACCCTGTGCAAAGAGGCCGTCAAGCGGCAGGAATCGGCCATTGCGCTGTGCAAGGAGGTGGATATCATGTTCGTCCTCGGGGGACTGCACAGCGCCAATACCGGGCGGCTTGCCGAATTGTGCAAAAAACACAACAGCGAAACGTTTCACTTGCAGAACTGGGACGAACTTGATAAAAATATGCTTTCTGGCAAAAATATTGCCGGTGTGACGGCGGGCGCGTCGACGCCAAACTGGGTCATTGACGAATTTGTCAAGCATCTGGAGGCATTCGACGAAAGACAGTAGAATCACCTGCCAGGGCGGCTGGATGAAACGGGCCCTCGTTGCGTAGGCGGGGGCGTGAAGGCGTTTGAATAACTTTTTGGGTTACTGCAACACGCTGTGAGAGCTTGTCGGTGTGTATGTGGGGCGTCGGCAGGTCAAACTAATAGACTCCACAGGGGAATCAGAATGTATGGTTGATCGAAACATTATTAACAAGCTCGGCTTGTCCGATGAGAGGCTGGAAGAGCAGATTCAGGAGATGTTCGGGGAAGGGGAGAACGAGTATCTCGAACAGGTCCTCCAACGAAAGGTGGACTCTCGTCTTCCGGGCACGATTCTCAGCGGGACCATCGTCTCTCAGATCGGCAACGATGTGATCGTCGAGGTGGGCCTCAAGAGCGAAGGCGTCGTCGATGCGAACGAGTTCGACATGCCCGAGGATATCGCCCCGGGCAAGGAAATCGAGGTTCTGCTCGAAGACACGGACTCGCACAGCGGCCTGATCCTGCTGAGCAAGCGCAAAGCGGACATGATCCGGGGCTGGGAATTCATCATCAATACGAAGAAGGAAGGCGACGTCGTCAGCGGCCGGGTGATCCGGCGGATCAAGGGCGGCCTGCTGGTGGACATCGGCGTTCCGGTCTTCCTGCCGGCCTCACAGGTCGATATTCGCAAGCCCGGCGACATCAGCCGGTTCATCGGCAAGGAAGTCGAGTGCAAGGTCCTCAAGATCGATGTTGAGAACCGCAATATCGTCGTTTCCCGGCGTAAGCTTATCGAGGAGGAGCGCCGGGCGAGCAAGGAAAAGATCCTCAACGAGATCGAGGTCGGGCAGGTCCGCCGAGGGATCGTCAAGAACATTGCCGATTTCGGTGTGTTTGTCGATCTGGGCGGTTTGGACGGCCTGCTGCATATTTCGGACCTGAGTTGGGGCCGGATTTCGCACCCGTCGGAAGTGGTGGACCTCGACCAGGAGATCGAGTGCGTCGTCATCGGCGTGGACAAGGAGAACGAGAAGATCTCGTTGGGCCTCAAGCAAAAGACGCCCAGCCCGTGGGAGAACGTCGAAGAGAAATACGCCGTCGGCGCCAAGGTCAAGGGCAAGGTTGTCAACGTGATGAACTACGGCGTCTTCGTCCGGCTCGAGGATGGGATCGAAGGGCTCGTCCATATCAGCGAGATGAGTTGGACAAGGCGGCTGTCGCACCCGAGTGAGCTGGTCAATCTCGATGACGAGATCGAGGTCGTCGTGCTCAACGTGAACAAGGAGAAGCAGGAGATCTCGCTGGGCATCAAGCAGACGGAGCCGAATCCGTGGGAGCTTGCGGCCCGGAAGTACCCGCCGGGGACCATCGTGACCGCTCACGTGCGAAGCATGACCAATTTCGGTGCCTTCGTGGAGATCGAGCCGGGCATCGACGGCATGATCCATATCTCAGACCTGAGCTGGACGCGCAAGTACGGCCATCCGAGCGAGGCCCTGCAGAAGGGGCAAGAGGTCAAGTGCGTTGTGCTTGAGGTCAATGAGGAAAAACAGCGGATCTCGCTGGGTATGAAGCAGATGACCGAAGACCCGTGGATTCGGGCGATCCCCGAGAAGTACATCCCCGGGCAGATCATCAAGGGCACGATCGCCAAGCTCACCAATTTCGGCGCCTTTGTGGAACTCGAACCGGAGCTGGAAGGCCTGCTGCATATCTCCGAGCTGGCCGACCACAAGATCGACAAGCCGCAGGATGTGGTGAAGCCCGGTGATGAAGTTGAGGTGAAAATCCTCAAGGTGGATCCCGAGGCCCGCAAGATCGGGCTGAGCCTGCGTCGAGTCCAATGGGCGGCGGAAGAGCACGGAACGCCGACATCACCGAAGAAAACGCCAAGGCCACAGCCCCAGGGTGCTCCTGCGGATGACGCCGGGGGTGATACGCTCCGCGTGAAGGAAGCGCTGCAACGCAGGGCGGCGGCGCGGTCGGCGGAAAGCGAATCGCAGGCACAGCCGGCGGAAGCTGAATCGCAGGCACAGCCGGCGAAAGGCGAGTCTGAGACGCCCCCGGCGGTAGGTGAGTCGCAGGCAGAGTCGGCGGAAAGTGAGTCGCAGGTACAGCCGGCGGAAAGTGAGTCGCAGGTACAGCCGACGGAAAGCGAGTCTGAGACGCCCCCGGCGGCAAGTGAATCGCAGGCAGAGCCGGCGGAAAGTGAGTCGCAGGCAGAGCCGGCGGCAAGTGAATTGCAGGCAGAGCCAGCGGAAAGTGAGTCGCAGGCAGAGCCGGCGGAAAGTGAGTCGCAGGCACAGCCGGCGGAAAGTGGATCGCAGGCAGAGCCGGCGGAAAGTGAGTCGCAGGCAGAGCCGGCGGCAAGTGAGTCGCAGGCAGAGCCGGCGGCAAGTGAATCGCAGGCAGAGCCGGCGGAAGGCGAGTCTGAGACGCGGCTGGCGGAAGGCGAGTCACAGGCACCTGCCGGCGAATCCGAGGCGGAAGAGGAATCGGTCGGCGGCTGATGGATTCACGGACTGGAATGCCCCAGGGGCATGTCCCGTGATGATGATGGTTGACAGTGTTCGGGCCTTCCCAGGAGTGGGAAGGCCCGTTCTGTTATGTCCCGATGAAAAAACGGATATGCTGGCATTTTTTTGTTGACAACATCGCTTGGAGCCGGTTAACCTGGGTGCTCAACACGTGGAGACGACTCGCATTGGGACAGGGGCGGCGTAGATATTGCATGCGTCCTGCGGCGCCAAAGTAGTGAAGGGGGTAGGGTTCTGCGCTGATGGCGGGATTCCCCTGTGATCGAAATGTTGTCCTCTTTTGTGTCTGCCGATAGTCCGGGCGAGGCATTTCCTTCTCGGAGGAGGAAGTCGAATGTAGACGAGTACTCCAGACGGGCACGGGTGGGATGGAGGTCCGGCTTGTTGGGATGGGCCATGAACGCACACTGGTGGCGGACCGGTCGCGAGCAGGCTTGCCTTGGCTGGTTGCCAGGGGGCGTGCCGCATCTTTCATCTGGAGCAACAGCGAGGAGGGACAAAATGAGCAGACGTTTGTTGGGTCTTCTACTTGTTCCGGTGCTGCTGCCGATAGCGAGCGTCTTCGCGGATATCGGTGTCTTTGAGGATTCCGTGGACGTTCACTCGGTTGGCGAGAGCGGTAGAACAAAGTTTTTGGGCTATGTGAATGATGACGGCAGACTCGTCGGGCAATACCTGGTGACCGGTGGTGGCGATGGCATCCAGGAGCGGGCGGACGCGTTCCACTATGCCTATCGAACGGTGACGGGCGACTGGCGTCTATCGGCCGACTTCGAGTGGAGCGTGACGCCGGCGGATGATTGGGCGAAGCAGGGGGTGATGATCCGCGCCTCGACCGACCCGGATGCCGTCAATTGTGCCGTTGTCACAGCGAACGATCTCAAGGGCAACAACAGGACCGATTTCCAGTGGCGGTCCACCAAAGGGGGCGGAACGAGCGAACTGCACGCTGATGTCCATGCCACACGCCTTGGCGTTCAGCGCGTGCTGATCGGAGGAGAAATCCCCGCCATTGAAGGCATCGCCGACTTCGGCAACGGCTGGGAGCGCATCGGCGAACTGAAGATTCTGCCCGAGTTGGCTGATGAAGCACTTTTCGGCGTTGCCGTCACCTCGCACATGTGGAACAGCACGGCCACGTCACGGGTCAGTGACGTCGTTTACGAGAGAGCCGAATTAGTGGGCCCGGCTCCGGTGATTGCGCTGGTTCCAGCCGGTGCCGCAAAGCAGGCGGCTCCGACCGACAGGCACGGCTTCGCGGTGCGTGCCGTGAAGGCGACGTTTACGGATGGCTGGGGCCGGATGGAGATGAACAAGCTGCTGGACTTCGGGTGTACAGGTCCACTCTGCCTGGGGCCCGGCATGCCGGTTCACGGCGTGGAAGCGGGCTCGCGCGAAGAGCCGTTCGTCAACCTGCACGACGCCGGCGATCGGGGCGTTTTCGGCAACGATAAGACGTTCCCCGGCATCGATCCCATTGAGTTTCCTACCGCTGATCCGGCCGGCGGTGACGATGATGACTATTTCGCGACTGAGGTTATGGCGATCATTCATCTGACGGATGGCCTGCACGTTGTCGGCGTCCACGATGACGGCGGTACGATCGTCAAGATCGGCGGCATCGAGATCGGTCGCAGCGGCGAGCCGAAGCGCGCTTCGAATGCGGACTTCGTCTTCCAAGTCGAGCAAGAGGGCTTCTACACGTTGCGTGCCCGTCACTTCGAGGGCAGCGGCGGGGCGGCGCTGGAGTTGCACGAGGTCATCAAGACCACCGACGGCTCCTGGGAGAGAATCCTACTGGGCGACGTGGCCAACGGCGGCTCGGCCGTCTACATCCCGGAGCCGGCGACCTTAGCCCTGCTCGGCCTTGGTTGGCTGGCGTTGATCCGTCGCAGGAGGTCATGAGCGGGAGTGCCGACATTGAAAGCGTAAGCATGGCGCCCGCGCGAAGGGACAGGTGCCCTCCGGATTTCTCCGCCCCGGCCTTTGGTCGAAATGGCAACGACCGGAAGGGATCAGAATCCGCCCCCGTCTTCCGACCGCCCCCGTCGATTTCAGCCAAATCATGTAATTATTGA
>CBFDDG010000269.1:0-6928 GCA_965603505.1 uncultured Phycisphaerae bacterium
GGCCCGCCCTGCGTCGTTCCGCCGGCAATAGGAACAAGCACCACCTGTTGACCCTGACTCAGCATCGGTACGTTCTCGGGTCGGCTCGCCACCGGCACCAGGTATACCTGCTGAACGGGCGGTACGCCCTCGGGTTTCCCCCCAGTCTGGACTCCACCAGTCGTCGTCGCGTTTCCCCCCGTAAGCACGTTGTTCCCGCTTATCATCCTTCCGCCGCAAACGGGGCACTGCAGGGACGCACAGGGGATCCCGATCGGATGGGTCACGGTTGTGCCATCCAGAGGACACACACAGGTCGATACCTGGGAGGTCGTGGCTGCAATAGTCCAGAGATTGCTTCCTGCCGTCTGAATGCCCGCGGTCGGCGTGGCGACCGGCGCGCCGGCCACAAGCGTCCCGGCCGTCAAGGCAATGGGCCTCATCTGTAGCGGAATCTGCGTTGCCGGGAGCTGCGCCAGCGGATCCGTCATGCCGCTGGATTCACCGCCTGGGGAGGCGGTCATGAGCTGGGAACCGCAGATGGGGCATACCATGTCCGCGCACGAGGTGTTCGAGGGGTGAGCGACCTCGGCCCCGCAACTGGGGCAGACACATAGTGCGGGTCTGTTTGCCCGCGGTTCGCTCTGGGCCGTCAGCGTGATGTCGCTGCCGGGCTTGCCCTTGGGCGGAATGACAGGCGGCTGCCCTTCATAGCCTCCTTCTTCCTCATCGGAATCCTCGGTCCACGGAGAACCTCCGGTGGGTATCGTGGCGCCTGATGAATATCCGTACCCGCCCAGGTTGGCTTCCTTAAGCTCGGTCAGCCTTCCCAGCTCATACTCCGCTATCGCGTCTCGAACGCTCCCCGCCGCATTTGCGTAGACCTTGACCTTCGCGAGATAGAAAGCGTCAAACGCCTGCGGACCGATTCCACCCACTATCACCGCGTCGATCTTCTGTTGTATCAGCATCTGCGCCGCGACGATCCCCATGCCGCGGACCTGCGCCGCGTACGGGTTCTGTATCACCGTCATCTCGCTCTGGTTGATGTCGTAGAGAATGAAATACGGCGCGGATGCGAAGCGGTAGAAGACCCTCCCGTTCACACTGTCGGAATCGGAGGCGACAACGATCCTGTTCTTTGCCGTCCCCGCCTTATCAAAGCTCATCAACACGACCTGCGGGGCCGAGTCCCCCTCATCGGGAAGGGTGACGAAGAATCTCCTCCCGTCGTCCGGGGAGAAGACATCCATCAGCACACCCTCCCGCCTCTCGAGCGCCTGATAGAAAAACTGAAGATTTGGCGTTGGGGTCTGGTTGATGCTTTCGACAACGTCGCCCACTTCAAGGCCCTGCGCATCGGCCAGGCTGTCCTTCACAACCGTCACGATGACGATGCCCTGCTCGGAGGCGGGTATGCCGAACTGCGCTCTCACGTCCTGCGTCAACGGCGATACGGATATCCCCCAGGGCGTGGGCAGCGCGGGGGCGACGGGCGGCTGCGCCGAATCGCCGGCGGTCTTTATGATCTGTTTGGATCCCGCGACCTTGCGCGGCTCGGTGCCGAGTTCGACATAGACGAGTTTCCTGCCGCCGTCCGCCTTGTCCACCAGGAGTTTCACCACGTCGCCGGGCTCACATTCCAGTATCTCTCCCTGTATGTGGAACGAGTCAGTTATTTCCGTCCCATCGAAGGCCAGAATGACGTCTCCTCTTTCCAGGCCGGCCTTGTCCGCAGGCGACCCTCTTGTCACGTCGTTTACGAGGACCCCCTGTGTCGAGCTGAGCCCTAGCGCCTCGCTGGTGGTCTCGTTGATGTCCCGTACCTGCGACCCGAGCCAGGCCAGCTTCTTCTCCACCTTGTTAACGTTTATCTCCAGCCCGCCCTCGGGCGCGCCTTTGAGCACGCGATCGAGTATCATTCCCCCCAGACCGATAAGGCTCAAGACGGCCAGAACCCCGACTGCTATGGCCCAGCGCCTCAACACGCGCTTTTTCCGTTCCAGCACCGCTGCCGCGTCTTCGTGTAGCGCTTCACGTGTCATGGCTATACTTCCTTCATTTCCGGTTCCGCCGCACGGGATACGATCACTACGCCACCGATCCCCTCGAACTCATCCATCACGTTTTTCTTAACACGGTCGACTATTCCTCGCACCTCGGAGACCGTGATCGCAGCATCGAACTTCACCTCGATGTCGAACCAGCTCTTCTGCCCGATCTTCCTGGCGCGCACCCGGGCCACGTCCCTTACGCCCTTCTCCTGCACGGCCAGCTCCTTGACTCGGGCAAGCATGTCCCCATCAAAGGCCTGGTCGGTCATACCCCGGATTCCCATCGCCAGCATGCCCAACCCGAACCGGGTCAACATGAAGGCCACCACAACAGCCGCGACCGGATCGAGAAACGTGAAACCCATCCGCGCCCCGAAGACGCCTACGAGCGCCGCAAGCGACGTGTAGACATCGGCTCTGTTCTCCCAGGCATTCGCGATCATCGCAGGCGAGCTCATTTGCTCTCCGGCACAGAGGGATTGCCTGAACAGGAGTTCGTTGGCGGCGATGGATATGGCGGCCGCCCCCACCGCCAGAACACCCGGGTCGTACATCTCCCCTTCGAGAATCGAGGTGAGCGACACCACCGCAATGGTCACGGCCGCACAGATGATCAGGGCCCCTATCACAGTGGATACGATATACTCGATGTTGCCGTGGCCCCAGGGATGATCCTTGTCCGGCGGCTTGCCGGATATCTTCAGGCTGACCAGCAGCAACACCGACACGACGACGTCGCTCAAAGAATGCACGGCGTCTGCGATCAGCGCCTGGCTGTGCCCGAGTATGCCGCCCGCGAGCTTCACGGCCACGAGACCAGCGTTGCCCCACAGGTTTATACTGCCGACATGTTCAGCGCACCAGTAGCACTGTTTACAGGTGGTTGCCACGGGCCCGATCCTTTGCCGTCTGCAGGCTCACCCTTCGTTCCGTCTGTTGCCCAGGATTCACTCTCATGACAATCCATTGCGAACCGGGCGACTCACTGCCCCGGGTCACTCTCATCCGATTCCATCCGGAATGATGATGGCTCGCCCCACTCCGGATCCGCCGGGAACGCCCATTCCGGTTTCTTGTCCCAGGCGAAGTACGGCTCAAGGCCGAAACCCATCATCCTTCCGGCCAGGTTGGCCGGGAAGGTGCTTAACCTAGTATTGTAGCGGCGCACGGTGTCATTGTATTCCACCCTCTTGTTGTAAACCTGGTTCTCCACATCCGCTATTTGGGCGATAAGAAGCTTGTACGATTCGATCGAGACCAGTTGCGGGTAATTCTCGGCCACCGCCATGAACTTCGACAGGTCACTTGGTGAAACATCCCGCCCCGAAATCTCCTTCAAGGACTCGATCAGCTTGTCCATGTCCTTTGACACGCTCAGCGCGTTCTCGCGCGAGTCCACCGCGGCGATGAATACACCCCTCTCGTAGCTCATGAAGCGATTGACGGCCGCCGTCAGGCTGGGGACAATGTTCTGCCTCATTTGCAGGCCGCTTTCTATCTGTGCGCGCAGGCTGCTCACCTCCTGCATCATCGCCGTCAGCACGTTGAAGTAGTAAATATGCGTGGCCGCAACGAGGGCGATGAGCAACGCCGCCAGGAGTATCCTGAGGTGTTGACCGACATACCGCCGGACAGCATGTGCTCTGCCCTTCCGATTGGGCTGCTCCGACCCCAGGATCCTCTGGAGCTTCTCCTTGCGGTTTGCCTTGCTGTTTCTTCCGAGAGCCTCCGGCATCGGACGATCTCTCCCTAGATCTCTTCCAGCTCCATGGCCTTCTTGAAACACTCGATGGCGTCCTGGTGCTTGCCCATGGCGTCATAAGCGTGACCGAGGCGCTTGTGGACCTTGGAATAGCCCGGTTCAATCGCTATCGCCTTCTTGAACGCCTCTACCGCCTTCTCATAGTCCTGCAGCTTGTCATGCGCGACCCCCAGGTTGTACAGGATATCGAATGAATCCTCGTTCGTGCCGGCGAGTGCGCTCAGATACTCAACCGCCGTTTGGGCGTCGTCTCTCTTTATGGCCAGAAGCCCCAGTCTATAAGGCGCATCCACGTGATCCGCATCCAGCTCGGTTACCTTCTTGTACGCCTTCTCGGCCTCCTCGCCCATGCCCTCCCGTTCGCAGCAGAGGCCGAGCCTGTAGTAAATGCCCGCCTCCTCTCTGCCCATCCGGATCAGCTTGCTGTACTGGTCGATGGCCTTTCCATACCGGCCCTTCCTCATCAGAGAGTCGGCCTTCCTGGAAATCATGTCGCTCGCCTCGGGGGCTTCGATCCTGGTCAGGCGGCAATAGAAATCAACCAGACCGTCCACCGATCTCTTGAGCTTCCAGAACAGACCCTCCACTCGAAGAAGCGGCGATACGTGCTCGGCCGTCTTCGGCTTCTTAGCTTCCGGCGTCTGCGTCATCTTCACACCTTCCTGCTTCCTCCGTTCCCCATCTCACTTTCAGGCTACGAATACCCGCCAGCAGCGCCACCATTCCAAAACACACCACCGCCAATGGCACAATGGCGACCAGCATATCCTTGAACATATACCAGTTCACCGCGATTCCCCACAGCCCGATCACGATCGCGATAATTCCTACAAGTATGTGCACCATCGTTTACCCTCGCTTCTAGCGGCTAGCTTCCCATCATTCAAATACGCACAGTACCATCGCTTGTCTGGATGGCGTAGTTCCACTCGCTCAGGCCCCCTCTCAGGTTGTAGACGTCCTTGAAACCGGCATTTGCCAGAATCTGGCAGGCGAGCCTGCTGCCCAGCCCGAGATTGCAGTACACGATTATGTCGCTTGTCCTGTCCAGGGCGAACAGCCTGTAACCCAGCTGGCTCAGGGGTATGTTTATGGCTCCAGGTATGTGGCCCTGGTCATAAGCGGCCTCGTTCCGCACGTCCAGGATCACAAACCCCTGGTCGGACTCGTCATCCATCCTCTCTTTCAGTTCACGGGCTGTGATCTCGCCGGCGCCGGCTGCCCGGCTCCTCGCATCCAGGATCACGGTGCCGTCGGAGCCGGCGACGGTCCTTTGCGGCAGTGCGGCCCCTGCAACGTCACCGTATACCAGTCCCCACGCCGCCCATAGAAGACCCACAGCCAGGGCGCCGAGCAAGCTTGCCGTAATGACCTTCTTGCCTGTCATCATGCGATAACGACGTTCACTTCCCTTGCGGACGGTATCCTCTCCATCAGCCACACCTCGACCCTGCGGGCGATGCCGTCCGCCTCGCCCATGCTGATGCTCTCATCAACGGCGATCCATATATAAACGTGCAGAAGCGTGCCCAGATAGCGGGCCTTCACGTCCAGAACTCCCTTCACCTCGTCTACGTTACGCGCGTACGATCTTATCCGATCCAGCAGCCTGGGCGGCGGGGTCTTGTCCATGATCCCGGCGAAAGCGGCGTAGACCAGCCTGATCCCCGCAATCAGCACAACGAGCGCGATGGCGGCGACACCCAGCCGCTCGACATATCCAACGCTGAGACTCGCCAGCATCAGAAGCAAGAGCACGCAGGCTGAAATCCACACATCGATGTGGTTGTAGCGGGCCGACAACGCGATGATGGCGCGCGGCCGCCCCCCGTCCTTGCCCATAACATAGCGGTAGAGAACCCCGTTGGCCACTATAGATATGATGGCGACCATTATCGCCCCGGTATATGAACGGTACATTTCCAGCCGGCCCCACACCCACACGCTGTAGAAAAGCGTATGGATACCGACTACCAGGCCCAGAAACCCCACCACCGCCATGCTCACAAACAGGAGCTTGCCCAGGCCGTAGGGGTGCCTCTCGTCGGGGCGCTGCTCCTCCAGCACCGCCGCCTGCCAAGCCATCAGGAACATCGTCGCAGCCATGAGAGAGAACAGGCCGTCCAGCACAACCAGCCGGCTGTACCCAAAGAGGCCATAACTCAGCTTCAGAACGGCAAGGGCCAGATTCCCGAGCACCCCTGCAAGGAAGGAATACCTGGCCCCGTTCACCTCTGCATGTGCGGCGCTGTGCGGCATTATCCCTCGACTATCTCCTGCGGTTCCTCACGTCCTTTGTGAGCCCAACCAGATAGGCAGTGCCGTAGCCGGCCAGAAAGCTCGCAATCACAAGAAACACCGTTCTTACCTGGAAGCCCTTCGTGAAAGGGACGTTGACCTGTGCCGTATGCATGTTCAGGGCAACGAACAGGACAACGATCAGAAGGATACTTATGACTCCCACCACTCGCCACATTTCAGCAATGCCTCTCCGCCGGTCACCTGGCCAGGGTCTCTTTCACAATCGGTTTCACCTTGTTGATGGGGATCGCGAAGCCGACGCCCGTGAATACGCCCGTCGGCGCATAGATCGCCGTGTTCATGCCTATGACCTCGCCGCTCAGATTGACCAGCGCCCCACCCGAATTGCCCCTGTTGATGGCTGCGTCCGTCTGGATCATGTCCTCATAGGTCTGGCCTTCTATGACCAGGTCCCGCGAGTCATCGCTTATGATGCCGGCGGTGACCGTGTGTTCCAACCCGAAGGGCGAACCTACCGCCAGGACCCTGTCCGCCACCTGCACCATGTCGGAGTCCCCGAGGATGGCTGCGGGAAGAGGCCCCTCCGGATGTATCTTCAGTATGGCGACGTCATTCGACAGATCCTTACAGACGATCTCAGCCGCATACACCCTCCTTTCGAATCCAAACAATATCACCTTGATGTTCTGAGCCTTTGACACAACGTGAGCGTTGGTCACGATGAATCCCCTGGGATCGACGACAATGCCGGACCCCAACGCGGGCTCCTGGACAAACTGTATCGAGGGATCATCGAAGCTGACCGAGCTGGCGAGACTGCCACCCTTTCTCTGGGTCACCCGGTCGGCCGTTATACTCACAACCGCCGGCC
>CBFDDG010000270.1:0-6924 GCA_965603505.1 uncultured Phycisphaerae bacterium
TACGCGATCGGCGGCTCCCTTGCGAGTGCCTTGTACGGCACGGTGCGATTCACCAGGGATGCCGATATCACGGTCGAGTCCTTTTCGTCGGCGGCCGGCAAGTTTTGTGATCTGCTCGAAGACGAATTTTATGTTAGCCGGCAGGCGATGGAGGAAGCCCTGCGCTCGCATCGCAGCTTCAACGTGATCCATTTTGAGACTGCATTCAAGATAGACATCTTCGTCCAGGGGCCGAATCAGTTCGAGCAAAGGTTGTTGGATCGCAGCCGGATGCTGAGGCTCAGTGACGCAAGCCGGAGAGATGTTTCGGTGGTCTCGCCGGAAGATATTATCCTGTTGAAGCTGCGCTGGTTCCGTGAGACGGGCGGCACGTCGGAACGCCAGTGGACCGATGTCCTCGGCGTGCTGGCGGTCCAGGGAAAAGCGTTGGATTTCGAGTATTTGATCGATTCCGCGAAGAAACTTGGCCTGGGAGAGCTTTTGGAGCGAGCCATGGCGGAGGCTGATACGTAGGACAAGGCATGAATCTACACGAAAAACACGAATCGCTTCGGAACATTCTAAAGGACCTTGGTCGGGTGGTGGTCGCTTTCTCGGGCGGGGTGGACAGCAGTTATCTTCTCAAGGCGGCGGCCGAGACGCTCGGGACGCAGAACGTCCTGGCGTGCATAAGCGTCGGACCGTCCGAGCCCGGCAATATGTGCGAGAAGGCCCCGTCTCTGGCGAAGGAGATCGGCGTCGAGCTGATGGTCGTCGAGGCCGGCGAGCTGGAGGACCCGAACTTCACGGCGAACAACGCCGACCGGTGTTATCACTGCAAGTCGCACCTGTGCCGCACGCTTCTGGACATCGCACGGGACCGCGGCTTTGCCCACGTGGTTTTCGGCACGAACCACGATGACTTGGACGACTTTCGGCCGGGCAACCGGGCGCTCCGGAGCTTCGGCATCCGCTCGCCCCTGGCTGAGGCGGGCCTGACCAAGGATGACATTCGCCGGTTGAGCCGTGAAGCGGGCCTGCCGACCGCGGACCAGCCGGCGTCGCCGTGCCTAGCCTCGCGGATTCCCTATGGTCTGGAGGTCACCGAGCAGCGGCTCCGGCAGGTGGACCAAGCGGAGGCGGTCTTGCGGTCGCTCGGCTTCGTCGAGTTCCGGGTCCGCCACCACGACGAGATCGCGCGGATTGAGGTCCGGCCGCAGGACGTCGCCCGGCTTGTGGCCGAGCCGGTTCGTTCGACAGTTCTCGAGAAGCTGAAGGCCTTGGGCTTTCGGTTCGTGACGGTGGACCTGCAGGGCTTCCGCTCCGGCTCACTGAACGAATCGCTCTCGCAGGAGCAGAAGCAGGCTGGCCTGGGAACCTGACGGAAGGAGAATCAAAAATCAAAATGCAAAGAGCAAAATTGCGGACTCGCCCTGCGGGCGACGCTTGTTGGATGGGCGGGCGCACGAAGCGGGCGCCCCGCGCGTCATCGGATCGAACATGTCTACGCAAGCGTAGACATGGCACCCTGCCGGCTCCCGGCTTCTTGCCGCCCACGGGGGGATTTCTTGGGAAGTCGTTTGTTGTGTCGTCTCTCATCCTTCTGTTCGTGCTGATTCCCGAGTGGCAGTCTGGCGTGACTGCCGCGGGCGAGCAGCCCACGGGCGACTCGGAGCTGCGCGTGATGAGCTTCAACATTCGTTACGGCACGGCCGATGACGGCGAGAACCGCTGGGAGAATCGGCGAGAGATGGCCGTGGACGTATTGCGCCGGCACGACCCGGATGTCGTTGGCCTGCAGGAAGCCCTTCGCTTCCAGATCGACGAGATTCGAGGATCGCTGCCGCAGTACGGCGAGATCGGCGTCGGCCGCGACGACGGCAAGACCCGAGGCGAGTACAGCGGGATCCTCTGGCGCATCGACCGGCTGAAGGTTCTTGAGTCCGGCACGTTCTGGCTTTCCGATACGCCGGAAGTGCCCGGCTCGACGAGCTGGGGCAACACCATCACACGGATTTGCACCTGGGGCCGGTTCCTCCACAAGAGTTCGGGCAAAGCCTTCTACTTGTTCAACGTCCACCTGGACCACCAGTCGCAGCCGTCGCGCGAAAAGAGCGTCGTTC
This sequence comes from uncultured Phycisphaerae bacterium, assembly GCA_965603505.1. Classification (GTDB taxonomy): domain Bacteria; phylum Planctomycetota; class Phycisphaerae; order Sedimentisphaerales; family Anaerobacaceae; genus PLanc-01. The sequence continues at coordinate 2,103 of CBFDDG010000270.1, forward strand.
TGCTGGCCCAGCGCATCCGTGACCGGGAACACCCCGATCCCGTGATTGTCACCGGGGACTTCAACGCGGGTGAGAGCAATCCGGCGGTCCGCTACCTCAAGGGGCAGTCGCGCGCGGAGGAAGAGGGCCATCCGGAGAATCCCGTCCCGTTGGTCGACACGTTCCGCCTGCTACACGCGGAGGCGACGGAGGTGGGCACGTTCAATCGCTTCGAGGGCGACCGTTCGGGCGAGAAGATCGACTACGTCTTCGTCCAGCCGGGCCGAATGGTCCTCGAAGCCGCGATCCTCCACGACAATGAGGGCCGTCGTTATCCCTCGGATCATTTCCCCGTCCTGGCGCGGCTTTCACTACAAGGCGGCACCACCTATTATCTCAACAGCAAGGAAGGCAGCGACGAGAATGATGGAAGAAGCTTCCGGCGGGCATGGAAGACGCTGGCCCCCGTCAACGCGCATCGCTTCGAGCCGGGCGACAGCATCCTCTTCGAAGAGGGCACTGTCTATGCCGGGCCGTTCAAGCCCAAAGGTTCCGGGATACCGGGTTATCCAATTACTGTGCACATGTGGGGCATGATGACCAACAGACCGCGCATCGAGGGTCGCGGAATTCAGGATGCGGTTTTGCTCGAAAACGTCGAACACTGGGAGCTGAACGGTCTGGAGGTGACCAATCTCGGACCAATCCGGGCCGACTGGCGGACGGGCGTGCGCATCTCGGCCAACGACTGCGGCACGCTGCGTCACATCCATCTGAAGAACCTCTACGTACACGACGTCAACGGCAGCAACGGCAAGTCCCGCGAGGGCTGCGGCATCTTCTTCGAGTGCAAGGGCAAGGTCCCCTCGTGTTTCGATGACTTGCTGGTCGAGAATTGTCACGTTATCCGCACGGACCGCAACGGCATCTGCGGGCGCTCCGCGTTCACGGACCGGTCGAGGAACTGGTTTCCCAGTCTCAACGTGGTGATTCGGGGCAACCGGCTGGAGGATATCGGCGGGGACTGCATCAAGCCGTGGGGCTGCGATGGATGCCTGGTCGAGCACAACGTCGTTCATGGCGGCCGCCAACGCGCCGAGGACTACGCCGCGGGCATCTGGCCGTGGAGTTGTGACAACACGGTCATCCAGTTCAATGAAGTCAGCGGGATGAAGGGGACCAAGGACGGCCAGGGCTTCGATTCCGACTACAATTGCCGCAACTCGCTGTTCCAGTACAACTATAGTCACGACAACGACGGCGGCTTCATGCTCATCTGCACGCCGGCGGCTTCCGAGCGAAACGTCGGCTGTGTCGGGACGGTCATCCGCTACAACATCAGTCAGAACGACGGGGCGAGGCTCTTCCACATCAGCGGGCCCGTCCGTGACACGAGAATCTACAACAACGTATTCTTCGTCCCCGCAGACCGGGACATCCTCGCCGTCCTCTGGAGCGACTGGAAGGGCTGGGCACAAAACACCGCCTTCTACAACAACATCTTCCACGTTGAAGGCAAGGTCCGCTACGACTTTGGGCAGAGCGCCGGCAACGTCTTCGAGAACAATGTCTTCTTCGGCCGTCACGAGAACCGCCCGCCTGATCCTCACGCGATCCTGACCGATCCGATGCTCGTTGCTCCGGGCACCGGCGGCAACCGAAGGGCGTCGCTCGACGGCTACAAACTCCGTGAGGGCTCGCCCTGCGTCGCAGCCGGACGTGCGATTGAGACCGCCGGCCCGCACGATTTCTGGCAGGCGCCGCTGCCGACCGAAGGCAATCCCAACATCGGCGCCGATGCCACACGTCGCGTCCGGTAGCGCCGCTGTCGGCTCCCTGCGACATGGCCGGGCCAACGGCGATCTCGACCTGGTCGCCAAGGGCCTCCATGCTTCTTCTACGTGTCTCCACCGTGAACGGGCCTGTGGGTAAGGCTACAAAAGTGTAGGTATGGATAGGTATGTCTACGGTTTTGTATGTGCTTCATTGTTGGCTCGCTCTGTCCTGTGTTTATCTACGCCCTTTCTCGGTAAGTGTTTATGGGAATTCGCCCTTCTCTTTCTCGATGTGGCACGGCCTTTGCGAAGTGCTGTACGCCCGAGTTCGGCAGACGGGCCGGAACTTGGCGCAAGGGTCGTCAAGGAATGGCGCAGGGAACGAGTCAGCAGGAGAATAAGATGATGAGCAACTTGAGAGTATTGTTGTGGGCGGCGTCGGTTGTGCTGGGTACGGTGACGGTGGGCAGTGCCGAGGAGGAGGGCGTGAGCTTCTCGACCACGGCCGATGTTTTTAGCAAGTATGTCTGGCGAGGGCAGAACGTCGTCGACGACTGGGTCCTCCAGCCCAGCGCCGGCATCGGCTACAAGGGATTCACCGCCTCGGTTTGGGGGAACATGGACCTGCATGGTGAGACCGTGGATGACGGCGAGCTCAACGAGGTCGACTACGTGATCGACTACTCCAACACGTTTCCCGGCCAGGAGATTCTGGCGTATTCGGTGGGTGCGATCTATTACGACTTTCCGAATGCGCAGCTCCCGGGAACGGCGGAGATCTACGGCGGTCTTTCGGCCTCGGCGTCCCTGTCGCCGGCGGTGACGTGGTTCTACGACTTCGATGAGGCCGACGGCAGCTACATCCAGTTCTCGGTCGGGCATGGGGTCGAGAAGATCGCGCAGTGGACCAAGGATGCGTACTGCGATCTCGAAGTCGGCGCGAGCCTGGCGTATGCCAGCGCCGGGTATGACGACTACTACTTCGGTGTGAACGATTCCGCGCTCAACGACCTGACGCTCTCGGCCGGCCTGCCGATCTCCGTCGGCAACTGGACGATCAAGCCGATCATCGCCTACTCCATGATGATCGATGACGATATTCGCAAGGCCACAGGAAAGAGTGACAATCTCTGGGGCGGGATCAGCATCGCCGTCGAGTTCTGACGGCCTGGCGAAGGTCAGCGGCCCGCAACAGAAACAGCATAACCGGATCGAGATTCACGATCGGTAGGTAAACGCCGCTGCCGTGTGCAAGTTCTTCACAGCAGTGAGGCCGTTCGCGGAAGGTCTGCGCCGGCAGCGGCAAAGGAGCAACAACCAGGCACGTGCGTGCCGCTGGAAAACAGAACGGTCGGTTTCAAGACAGCTATGAGCATACGGCGCATCCGACGAAGCACATCGGTTCTGATGGCCGTCGGATCGAAGTGATTCTTCTTAATCGGGAGGTGTACACATGATCGCAACACGGAAAGGACCGATCCTGCGACCGGGCAGGGTGGGGATTGTAACGCTGGCTCTTGTGGGCCTGATGACGCCGGGGGTGTCGGCGGCGGAAGGGACCCTCACCGCCGAGCAGGTGGCGCTGGGTCTCAATACGGTCTGGGTGCTTGTCGGGGCGTTTCTGGTCTTTTTCATGCAGGCCGGCTTCGGGATGGTCGAGGTCGGTTTCATCCGCGCCAAGAACGCGTGCAACATTCTGACGAAGAACTTCCTCGACTTCTGCATGGCGTCGCTGGGCTTCTTCCTGATCGGCTACGGCCTGATGTTCGGCGACGGCAACGCCCTTCTTGGCACGAAGGGCTGGCTGCTGTCGGGTCTCGAACCGATGGCCGGCGGCGTGCCGTTGTTCGCCTTCTGGCTGTTCCAGGCGGCGTTCTGCGGGGCGGCGGCGACCATCGTGGCCGGCGGCGTGGCGGAACGCATGAAGTTCTCGGCGTACCTGATCTACTCGTTTCTGATCTCGGCACTGATCTATCCGATTGTCGGCCACTGGATCTGGGGGGGCGGGTGGCTGTCCGGCCTGGGCTTCGCGGACTTTGCCGGCTCGACCGTGGTTCACACGGTCGGCGGGTTCGCGGCGCTCGTGGGAACGTGGATGCTCGGGCCGCGGGAAGGCAAGTACGGCCCCGACGGCAAGCCGAACGTCCTGGCCGGTCATAGCATTCCTCTGGCCTCGCTGGGCGTGTTCATTCTGTGGTTCGGGTGGTTCGGCTTCAACGCCGGCTCGACGCTTTCCGTCGGCGACGGACAGCTCATCGGGCGCGTCGCAATGAATACGAACCTCGCCGCGGCGCTCGGCGGGATCGTTGCCATGCTGACCGTGTGGAAACGCGTGGGCCAGCCGGACTTGTCGATGGCCATGAACGGCGCGCTGGCCGGCCTCGTCGGTATCACGGCTCCGTGTGCGTTCGTGGAGCCCTGGGCGGCATGCGTCATCGGCATCGTCGCCGGCTACGTCGTCGTCCGCGGTGTCGAACTGCTGGACCGGCTCCGGATCGATGATCCGGTGGGGGCCGTCCCGGTGCACGGCATGTGCGGCGTCTGGGGCACACTCGCCGTCGGCTTCTTCGGTAAGAGTTCGCTGGGCCTGGCTCATGAGGGCCTGATCTACAGCGGCAATCCGACGCAGCTCGGCATTCAGATCGTCGGCAGTGCCGCGGCCATCCTCTTTGTCGTCGGGACCATGTGGGGCATCTTCAAACTTATCGACGTGATTGTCGGCCTGCGGGTCAATCGACTCGAGGAGCTGCGCGGCCTCGATATCGGCGAGCACGGCATGGAAGCCTACGGCGGCTTCCAGATCTTCACCACGAGCTGACGGACGGGCCGACATGAAACCGTGTAGAGAATAGGAGCCAGCAGATGAAGCTTATCATAGCCTATATTCAACCGCACAAACTCAATGACGTAAAACAAGCGTTGTACAGAGCCGAGGTCTTCAAGATGTCCGTGACCAACGCGCTCGGCTGCGGCGCGCAGAAGGGCTACCACGAGAGCTATCGCGGCGTGCCATTCGAGGTGAACCTGCTCAAGAAGGTCCGGCTTGAGATCGCCGTCAACGAGGACTT
>CBFDDG010000271.1:0-6890 GCA_965603505.1 uncultured Phycisphaerae bacterium
CCCGTCGCGCAGCGGCGCTGCGGGGATGCCATCGTTCCTGCCGGCCCCGAATGGAGCCACCAGCAGGGTCGCCACGAGGATAAGAAGGGCCGCTTTCTGTTTTCCGTCCCGTACTCTCGGCATGTCATCACTCCGCTCAAAGGCTTAACGTTACCGGGTGATCCACGATGGTGATCTCGATGCTCCTCTGGCCTATGTGGATGACCGTGAAGAGGTCTTCCACGGAATCGCCGACGCGGCATTTCTTCAGGCCGCTCTTTTCCACGTTGACGTAGGCCACGAGTTCTCCGTTGATCGGCAGGACGCATTGCAGTTTCAACTGGGAGAGGATTTTCTCGATGGTCTTGTCGGCCATCGGCTTATCTCTGAGCGGTGTGGCGGACTTGAACAGCCCCGGGCGCATCGCCGCCGCGATCCTGTTCGACACGGTCTCGCGCGCCGACAGTCGTTCGAGCAATTGATCGGCAGACAGGAGTTCTCCTGTGGCAATCGTACCGGCCGGTTCGCCGCTTGCCCGAATGGGCCTCGCGAGTTCCAGAACCAGAATGAGGGCAAGGACGAGCAGGCCGGCGCCCAATGCAGCCTGCAACATCATCCAGATGCCGTAACGTCGAACGAGCGCGTGCAGAGTTCTGGTGACCATCCGATCCCCTAAGCCCCCGACTCGGCTACCACTTTTGTCACCAGGAAAGAGGCATACACCTCGTCGGTGATTTCGCGCGCCTTCAGACCGAACTGCTCGATCCGCAACGCACTGGCATGGGCCTCGACCAGCAGGATGAATTGCAGGATATCCTGGATGTGACCCTGCATTTCGATCTTGACCGACAGGAGCCGATAGAACTCCTCCTTGACCGTGGGCAGCAACTTCACGGATCGAGTCTTGACGTTGAGGGTCGAGTACAGGTCGGTGAGCTCTCGCGTGAACACCGACATCTGCTGCTGATCGGTGCCCGTGCCGGCGATCAAGGGCTCGATCTGCTCGTACATCCTGTCCACCCGATTCTGGACGAGCAGGTCCGCCTGCAATCTCGCCAGCTTCGACTGCAGCTCGCGCATCCGGGCCAGGCGGGCCTTTCGCTCCTGGAGCTGCGGCTCGATAATGAGCGTGAAGAGGGCCACAGCGACAATCAGCAGCACCGTCGTCACGGCCAGAAATGTCTGCCGGCCGATTCTCATGGCTTGACTCCTGCCGAATCGTCCCAGGCGCCCAGCGGCACTGCGGGGCCGACGGAACACTGTGCCTTGAATTCCACCACGCTGCCCCCCCCGGCCCTCGGGATCTGTTGCGCGTTGATGATCTGCATCGTCTGCAGCAGGCAGGCGTCGCGAACCGCTTGGGTATACTCGAAGGCCGTGGGCAGCAAATCCGCCTGCCCCTTGATGTCGATGGACATCGCGCCCTGTTTCCACGTGACATCCAGCCCGCTGATCGAGATCGCGGGGGGCGTGGTTTCGTAGAGTTCCGCGATGGTCTCCGCGATGCGGCCGCGGTTCGATAATTGCCGCTGGATCACCCGCAGGTGCTGTCTCTTGCGGTCCACCCCGCCGGCCACCTTCTGGATCGGAGCGATCTGTTCGCTGAGGACCGCGCAGGTCTTCTCAAGCCGGCGATTCCCCGCCTCGAGGCAGGCCCACGCCAAGAACACCAGAAGCAGCGACAGGATCCCGACGCGGAGGCCATTGACAAGCAGAGCGCGTTGTCGTTCTCTGGCAAGGTATCCTCGCGGGACCAGGTTCGCGTGGGGCTGTTTCGCGCCGACCGAGAGTTGCAGCAGGCCGGCCGCCGCCACGTCCTCGTAGCTCTCATAGCCACCGCCATCTTCGGTTCCGTCGCCCCAGCGGTGGTGACGGACTTCAGGTCCCGCCGTGATCGTTACATCCAAGGCGCCGGCATCGTCCATCTGCGAGCGTAACCGTGCTTCCACAGGTGAGATGAGGTCCTGCCGCCCGGTGAGCACGACCATGATCCTGTTCTCCGGGCAAGCCCCAATCTGCCTGCCCTGGTGCAGGATCTCCCGAGCAATCTCAAAGGCGCTCGCCGCAGGGTCGCCGTTAAGGTGCATTCTCTGACCGCTCTGGAAGTTGCTTTCCTCGGATGTCAGGATGTGACACTGTTCCTGCCCGGCCAGAACGAAAATGGACCGCTCCGACGGCCCACTGCATACCGTCTTGAACCACGCATAGGTCGCCACGATATCCGGAATGATTCTCTGCGGCTCGATCCCGACGACCTTATACACCCCCAGATAGCGTTCCAGCACGTCCGCCTTGACAATGTACACGAGGACATCCAGCAGGTTACCCTGTCTGCCCGCTACGGTGCATCCGTAGATGACTTCCTCGGCGGGCAGCGGCACGAGAGACGGGACCTCGAACTCGATCATCCTGGCCGCCTCGGCAAGGTCCGCCGCCGGCAGGCTGAGGGATTTGACGATGCACAGGTCCCGGGGCGCCGCCACGGCCCACTTTCGCACGACGAGGGCTCTCTGCGAGAGGGCCCGCCCCAGTTGTTCGAGAGATTCGAATCGCAGGCAACGGAGTGAATCGTTGCCCTTCACGCAGACAATGGCCTCGCCGTTCTCGGCGACACTCAGGGACGCCCATGTTGTCTTGATGCGTGTGGTCTTTTTCACAGCAGTTTTTCCAGGTAGAGCACCTGCGACCCCTTTTGGTCGCGGCAGATCGTCGCCAGGAAACAACAGGTATGACGCCCATTGAGACGTGCCTGGCAGAAGACTCGAAAGAACCGGGACTGAAAACAGCAGTATTCCGGCAGCAGGCCAGCCTGCAGTTCTGTGAGCCCTTCGATCTCGGCCAGATCCTCCGGGCCTTCGGCGATCCCATCATCGTCTGTCCCCAGGGACCCATCAGGGCCGGCCCGCCATGCCATGATGCTTTCTGCCGCCGCTGCGTCGAACCCCGGCAGCGCCTCCAGGATTGCGGGGGACACCGTGTTGATGTTGAGCGTCCCATCACCATAGACGGTGAAGACGTCCAACAGGCCCGGCTGAGGATTTCCGCCATCGTTTCCGGGCCGGCGGGAGCCGCGCTCGCTGGGGCCGACATGACGGAGGAATTCGCCAAGATACAGTGCCCGGCCGACCTCTTTGACCAGAAGCAATTCCTTCAAAGCTACACACGGAGCGTTCTTGGCCACATACGGGCTCGGCAGCCGGGAGTAAAAATCGGTCTCCGCCCCATCGGGACCGGCGTCATCGTCCCCATCGATCCAGTCCAGGATGCCGCACAGGACGTCTTGCTCGATGACGCCAAGGTTCTCCCAGGCCGCAGGGTCCGAGCGATTGACGTTTAAGTACCCCTGCTCGTCACGCACGAAGTAGGCCAGCGTCGTGCCTTCTGCAGCCGCGAACTCCGGCACCTGCTCGAAGAGCTTTTCATCCGCTGCCTCGGCCGCAAACGTACAAACGATTGGCATCCTCTCAGGCGAAAGTTCGGTTTCGCTCAGCAGGGCCTTGATCCTCTCAATGCCGCCAAGGGCTAAGTAATGCGCCTGCACTCGTTTCGCGTGCGACTCGGCAAGCTTCAGTTCGATACGCGTGCGATACGCCAGAGCGACCGACAGGGCCGTCATGCTGGACAGTACAATCAGCACCAAGATGAGAATGCTGCCCGTTTCCCTACGATTCGTGTCGAGCCTTTCCGAAGGCGCGTACATCCACTGGTCCCTCTGACGGCCGGCAAAGGCCGAAGGAGATGGATCTTCCGTTATCTACCTTTCACAGCGAACCGATGGCGCACGTGTTGATGCGAGCGGAGGTGAATTTCCTGTGGGTGGAAATGGATCTCCGCTTGCCCGGCAATGACAAGTCTAATGGTGGGTTGAGAACCCACCCTACTGGGTTTGTGATTCGGCGGACGCCTCGTCCTGGATGTAGTCGCGCTGTTTGTACCAGCGGGCGACCGGAATGAACAGCAGTGCTGTCACCAACATGGCGAACAGAAAGAACCAGTAGTAGCTCGCCCCCGGCAGCTTGCTGGTGCCATCGGGATTCTTGATCACATGATTGACCACGGCTGAGAAGATGTTGCCGAGCGCAATGGACAGGAGATTGATCGATTGGATCAGGGACTTCATCTTCTTCGGGGCCTGCGTATAGGCAAACTCCAGGGCGGGGATCGAAACCAGGATCTCGCCCGCGGTCAGAAAGACGTACGCGAAGAATTGCCATCCGATAGAGGGCTGCCCACCTTTTTGGATCTGTGTCTCGATCCATATGGGCACCAGGAAACTCGCGGCCGTCACGACCATGCCGATCCCCATCTTGCGCAGGGGCGTCATGGCCCAGACTCGATTCAGGGCGGGGTAAACCGCATACGCAAAGGTCGGGATCATGATGACGACGAGAAGGGAGTTGGCAAACTGCATTTGAGCCGGCAGCCAGTTGATCCACAGCCACCGGAGTTTCATCTCCTCCGCCTGGAGCACCCATGCGGACTGTGACTGGTAAAACAGAGCGAAGAACATGGATACGAAAAGAAACACGATGCAGAGCCTGCCCAGCGTAATGGCTTGCTCTCTGTCGAGCGATTCGCGCCAATCCAGCTTGCCGGCCGGAGGGATGTTCACCAGCCTGTACCGGCCCAGCCAGTAGGCTGCCGTGGCGAGGACCATGGAGACGGCCGGCACGCCAAAGCCGGCCGTCGGGCCGTACTTGTCCAACAGCCACGGGCACAGGTACATGGAGATCGCGGCGCCAAAATTGATGGCGAAATAGAACCAACTATACATCTTCTCGAGCAAGTGCTTGCTGGAGGACCCGAACTGGTCCCCGACATTGGCGGAAACGCAGGGCTTGATGACCCCGGAGCCGATGGCAACCAGGATCAGCCCGCCGGCCAATCCGAGCCGCGTGTGGTCCCAGGCCAGGATGAAGAACCCCACACAGTAAACCAGCGAGAACGAGATGATCGTCTTGAACTTGCCAAGCCAGACATCAGAGATGACGGCGCCGAAAATCGGGATGAGATAGACGGCGGCCGTGAACCAGTGAAACCACTCCCTCGCCGACTCGTCGGCCATGACGGCACGCGTCCCGGTGCGGCCCATGAGATAATTGGTCATGAATATCACGAGGATGGAGCTCATGCCGTAGAAGGCAAATCGCTCGGTGGCCTCGTTCGTGAGAATGTACGGGGTGCCGGCCGGCATCTTCTTGGTGGGCTGCGGTGCGGTCAGATATTCGCGTCGGGCCATAGTCGATTCCGCATTGCTCCTGGTTTTTCGTTTCTGAGGTTCAGTACGGCATACGTCGCCTACCAACCACGCCATGCATCCCCACCCTGTCGGCAGCGGCCATATTATCCATATTGTCGGCCCGCGGCAAACAAAAGTCCGCCTCGGAGCGGTGCCGGTGTGCCGGCCTTGATTTGGGGAGGTAAAGCTGTTAGGATGCCCGGCGAATGCCTACCAATTCGTTCGTTGAACGAAGGGAACAACATTGAAGGTTGGTAGGAAGCAACGGCAGTCGGTAGCGTGTGCCATGCACACCGTCTCTCGTTTATCGGCCTTGTTAAAGGGGATATGCAATGATTAAGCGTTCGAATGTTGCGATCGTGGTGCTCTTGGTTGCCGTGGCATCGCGCGGGTACGCATTGAATGAGAAGGAGTTGGCGTTGGAGAAATTCATCACCACACACGTCGAGAAGATCAAGCCGCTGGAGAGGCAAACGAATCTGGCCTGGTGGGAGGCCGCCGTCACGGGCGACCCGAACGCGTACGACCGCTCCAGCGCGCTGACGCTGCAGATCCGCCGGATCTACAGCGACCCGAAGGATTACACCTTTCTCAAAGGGTTGAAAGAATCCGGGCAGGTCGGGGACCGTCTGCTGGCCCGGCAACTGACGGTGCTCTACAACGCCTATTTAGCCAACCAGATCGAGCCGAAGTTGCTCGAACAGATCGTCGAGGTGGGCACCGAGATCGAGAAAAACTTCAGCACCTTCCGCGGAACGATTGACGGCCGGAAGGTCACCGACAACGAGATCAAGCAGATTCTGAAGGATGAGACGGACTCGGCCAAGCGGCAGAAGGCCTGGCAGGCCGGCAAGCAGGTCGGCCCCGTCGTCTCGGCGGATTTGCTGCGCCTGGTCAAGATGCGCAATCAGGCGGCCCGCCAGCTCGGCTTCGACAGCTACCACACGATGGCGCTGGCTACCGGCGAGCAGGACGTTCGGAAGCTGGACAAGATCTTTCGGGAGCTGATTCAGTTGACCGATGCGCCCTTTGCACGGGTCAAGAAGGACCTGGACCGCGTCCTGGCCGCCAGGTGTAGGGTCGCCGTGGAGGAGCTGATGCCCTGGCATTACCACGACCCGTTCTTCCAGGAAACGCCGATGGTCTACGAGCTGGACCTCGACGTCTACTACGAGGACAAGGACGTTAAGGAACTGGCTGAGGCGTTCTATTCGGGCATCGGCTTGCCGGTCGGCGCGATCCTCGCCCGGAGCGATCTGTACGAAAAGGAGGGCAAGAACCCACATGCGTTCTGCACCCATATCGACCGCGAGGGCGACGTGCGGATTCTCTGCAATCTTAGGAACAACGAGGCCTGGATGGAGACGATCCTGCATGAGCTGGGTCACGGTGTGTACGACAAGTATCTCGATTTCGACGCGCCGTACCTGCTGCGTTCACCGGCGCACCCTCTGACCACGGAGGCCATCGCGATGTTCTTCGGCCGACTCAGTCGCCATCCCGCCTGGATGCAGAAGATGCTCGGTCTGTCCGAAGCGCAGCGGGCCGAGATTGAAAAGGTCGGCGCCAGGTACGCCCAGCTCAAGCAGCTCATCTTCGCCCGCTGGGACATGGTCATGTATTTCTTCGAGAAGGAGCTTTACGCCAACCCCGACCAGGACCTCAACAAGCT
>CBFDDG010000272.1:0-6875 GCA_965603505.1 uncultured Phycisphaerae bacterium
CATCAGCAGCGCGATGACGGCAATAACCACGAGCAACTCAATGAGCGTAAAGCCCTGGGGATTTATGATTGACGATTTACGATTGACGATTGCCGAAGGTCGCCGCGCTGCGCTCGCAATGACGTGATGATGGATGATTGGCAGGCGCAGAATGCCCGACTCGGGCGAAGCCCGTTGTCCGCCTCCGCGATCTCCCTTCCGGCGACCCATTTGTGCCCCTCCCGTTGTCCAAAGGCACACTCTTGCCGGTCAGGACTCTGCTCGTCAAAGATGTGAATCGCAAGTCAGTTTCGCAGCGTCCACTCCACCAATCTCACTCTATTCTCGGCCTTCCCCCGGATTTGTCAAGAAGAATACGCCAATCCACACCAAGATACCTACAGATACCTATGCGCGGGGTGCCGGCCGCAAAGACCTGTGGTTTGAGAGCGCGACGCGGAGCCCCTCGCAAGAAGGCGGACTCAATCGGCACTGTCGGGGGAGCGCCGATTCGATGGTGCACACGCTTTCACGCCCCTGGACGAGGCGGATCGAGCTTGACACAGGCGGCGGCGTCTGATAATATGCTATTGTAAAGGTTTGTTCCTGTAAGTCTTATGCCACTCGGCGAGGCAGGTTGCTTCGCGGCACGAGTGGCAGAAGCACCAGTCGTTGGGCGGTTCGTATGAGCAAGTCAACCAGATGATAGGGATGTTCTCTTGTTTTTGGAGTGCAAAGGCGTATGAGCCAGCAAGCACCGCTTGATGCGCATCAGACGCTCGATCACGAGCCTCAGTTGAATAAGTTCTTCAAGGTCGCGGTCAAGACCCAGGCCAACGATCTGCATCTGAAGGTAGGGCAGCCGCCGAAACTGCGTCTGTACGGCGAGTTGAAGAACACCACCGGGGAGGTTCTCACGCCCGAACGCATGGAAGAACTCGTGTTCGAGGTCATGAGCCCGGCGCAGAAAGAGTTTTTCATGCAGAATGGGACACTGGATTTCGCTCATGAGGTGGGCCGGGAACATCGTTTCCGCGTCAATGTGTTCCGGCAGCGCGGAGTGATCAGCCTGGTGGCCCGGCGGGTGAGCACCCATGTTCCGTCGTTTGAGAGCCTGCATCTGCCCACTATCCTCGAGACGATCGCCGAATCCCGGCAGGGTCTCGTGCTCGTGGTCGGCCCGACCGGCTGCGGCAAGACCACGACCATTGCGGCGATGCTCGACTACATCACGCGAACGCGCTTGTGCCACATCGTGACCGTCGAGGACCCCATCGAGTATCTGTATAATGACAACAAGGCCATTGTCTCGCAGCGCGAGATCGGGATCGATGTGCCCGACTTCGAGGCGGCACTGACCTACCTGATGCGGCAGGACCCCGATGTGGTCTTCGTTGGTGAGATGCGTGATTCGCGAACCGTGACGGCCGGTATGCGAGCCGCCGAGACCGGCCACATGGTGATGGGAACGATGCACTCGTCCAACGCCTCGCAGGCCGTCCACCGGCTGCTCGACCTGTTCCCGCAGACTGAACGCGAACTGGTCCGCCAGGCTCTGGCCATCGCCATCCGGGCCATCGTCAGCCAGGCCCTGCTGCCGTCGATTCGTGAGGAGGTGGATCGCCTGCCGGCCGTGGAAGTGCTGCTGGCGACTCCCGCTGTGCGAAAGCTGATCTCTGAAGGACGCGAGGGCGATCTGCCCAGCGTCATTCGGGCCTCCCAGCGGGAAGGCATGCAGGACCTGACGGACAATCTCTGCAAACTCGTGCAGGAAGGCTGGGTCGATCCAAAGGATGCGTACAAGCATGCCCCGAATCAGGAAGAGCTGAAGATGGCCCTCAAGGGCATCCGGACGACCGCCGAAGGAATCCTATGAGCACGGGAAAGAGCTCTCTGCGGGTCGGGCCCGGTAACGTAAGTCTTGGCTACAAAACTGTTTGCTAACGGAGCGCTGAATGACAGAGTCGCTGCTGATGGCCGTCGAATACGGCGGTTACATATCGATCGTCAAGCTGGTCATTTTTCTTATCCTGTACCTCCCTTGGTTCCTGTTCATCGGCTGGGCGTACAAGGACGCCAAGGCGGTGGGCACCAATATCCCTCTATGGATCGGAATGATCCTCGGCGCGGGCGCTCTGGGCACCCTGCTGTGGTGGCTGATCCCGATCTTCTTCGTGGGGCTGCTCGCCTACGGGATCGGTGTCGGGGCCGTGGCGCTGGCCTACGTAAAACACAGGAACAGCCGGGTTCTCGATTTTGACAAGGTCCTGACCGTCGAGCACGTCAAGAGTCTCGTCAGTCAATCGAAGAAGCTCGAGGCAATGGAGAACTTCATGTTCATCACGTCCAACAACAATGACGTGCCGCCGCCCGAGCCCCGGACCCCTATGTTCTTCGGTTACCGCACCACGTACGACACACTTACCGATGCCATGTGGCGCCGGGCCAGCACGATCACGTTCGCACCGAAGGGCGAGACTTACGAGATCGCGTATAACATCGACGGCGCATCCATGAAGCAGCCGGCGATGCAACGGGACCAGATGGAGTACCTGATTCACTTCGTGAAAGAACTCGCCGGACTCGACATCAAGGAGAAGCGTAAGCCACAGAAGGGGAAATTCCGCACCCGGCAGAACAAGCAGAACACGGACTGGGAAGTGATGACGGCCGGCTCGACGGCAGGCGAACAAGTCCGGCTGAAGCGGATCTCCAAGGAAAGCGCCCTGCGACTGGCCGATCTCGGGCTGACCCAGGAGCAGTTCGAGCAGTTGGACAGCTTCCGACAGACCGGGCAGGGCGTGTTCCTGGTCACCGGGCCGGCCCGCAGCGGCGTGACCACGACGCTGTACGCCCTCATGCGAAACCATGATGCGTTCATCAACAACGTCAACACCATCGAGAAACAGCCTTCATCCACGTTGCCAAACGTAACGCAGACCGTCTTCACCCTGACCGACACAGGAACGACCACGTATGCCAAGAAACTGCAAACGATCGCGAGGATGGGAGCGGACGTCATCGGCGTTGGGGAGTGCGAGGATGCCGAGACGGCGAAGATCGCCAGCGCTGCGGCCCGGGACGGCAAGATCGTCTACGTCGCCATGGAGGCAACGAGCGTTCTGCAGGCCTTGGGCAAGTGGCTCAAGTACGTCAAGGACCGCAAGCTCGTGACGGAGACGCTGCTGGGCATCGGCAATCAGCGACTGCTCCGCAAGCTGTGCGACGAGTGCAAGCAGGGCTACGCACCGAACAAGGAGATCCTCAAGAAATTCAACCTGCCGGCGGAAAAGGCCAAGGTGCTGTTCCGGCCGGGCAAGGAGATCTTCGACAAGCGGGGCAAGCCGTCCATGTGCGGGCATTGCCAGGGCACAGGCTTCATCGGCCGCACCGCTGTGTTCGAGATGATCGTGTTCGACGACGAATTAAGGAAGGCCATCCGCACCGTCAAGCAGTTGCCTGAGTTTGGAATCCGGTTCCGGAAGGCCAAGATGCTCTACCTGCAGGAGCAGGCGCTGCGCAAGGCCATCGCCGGCACCACGGCGATCAACGAAATGCTGCGCGTACTCGCCGCCTCGAAGAAACGGGGCGGATCCGCGTCGTAGTACAACCGTAGTGACAGAAACGGATCGCCTGCTGAGGCGGAAATCGGAAAGATCGGAGACAGTGGAATGATCAATTTAGCAATGCTCGCCATCATGGCAGGATGTGCCGCCTACCTGTTCCTCAAGGGAACACTGGCGCAGGGCGTCGCCATGATCTTCAACGCGATCATCGCGGGTTTTATCGCGTTCGGCTTCTACGAGATGCTCTCGGAGTTCCTGATCAAGTACTCGCCCGGTATTGCCGTGTGGGCGAACCTGATCTGCTTCGCGCTGCTGTTCATCCTGGCGTTCGCCATCCTGCAAACGGTCGCGATGCAGTTGAACAAGGAAAAGGTGGACTTCGACAAGCTGCCGGAGCAGATCGGAAGACCCGTGGCCGGCGTCGTTCTGGGCTATATCATCACGGGGCATCTACTCATTGCGGTGGCGATGGCCCCCCTGCCGAGTAAGTGGCCTTACCCTCGGTTTGACGAGCGGAATCCTAATCCGGTCAGCCCGAGCAAGCCGTTGCTGAGCCCCGACGGGTTCGTGGCCGGACTGTTCGGGACCGTCAGCAAGGGCAGCCTCAGCCCGTTCGGCGAGGCCAGGAGCTTTGCCGTGCTGCATGCGGGGTATGTGGATCAGCTATATCTGAATCGCCAGAAAGTGACGCAGGACGTGTCGATTGTGACCGGCGCCCCGGCGATCGCGGTACCCCGCAAGGATGGCGTCTGGTTCGCGCGCGACGGCCTGCGCGATTCCGAAGGCAAGGCACTGTCGGCCCCCGGTGGGGAGAGCCTCATGCTCGTCCGCATCGCGATCCGACGAAGTGCGTTGAAGGATGCGGCGAAGTTCACGCTCTCGCAACTCCGGTTGATCTGTGGCCCGAAGACGGGAGAAGGCCCGCTGGCCGGAGCGGGCCGGGCCGTGTACCCCATCGGATATATCGGGTCGGGCGGGCGACTGGAGCGCAAATCGCTCGCGGAGATCATCACGATCGATCCCTCCAAAGTCGAAGGCGACGTATCGATGGATGTGGCCTTCTTTGTCCCGACGAATCTGACGCCCTCGCTCGTGGCGTTCAAGCGGAACAACGTCGTGCAAATCTCCGCGCCCGCAAGTCCGGAAGATGCCCCGCAGCCCCTGCCCTTCGGCGCGTCCGCACCTGCGCCTCAGGCCGCACCCAGCGCGGCGCCACAAACCGAACCCGCGCCGGCGCGGCCGACGTCGGAGGACCACAGGGAAGGAAGCGGACTGAGTGACTTCAGTCGCAGCATTGTCGGCGATGGGCTTGAAGAGAATTGAGGGACGATAGGTCCGATGGAAGGGGTCTGAAGAGGCGAGTGCCGCTCCCGAGTTTTCGTATTGGCGGGCGGGACGCCTTTCGCCGGGGACAGTCACCGGCCTCCTTCCAAGGCCCGTGACGGAACAGCGACGCCACACGTCCACTAACTCGAAGCGCCTACCTCCTCCAAATCCAGCTCCATGAGGTGTTCGAGGTAAGCATGCAGGTCCTCCTCGGTGAAGCTCTCGAGGAATTCGACCTTGGCCGTCCTGTTAATCTCACGGATACACTCAATCAGCTCTCTCTTATCCATACTTGCATGTCCCCAATGGCACCCCACGTTCGTGGAAAAAGCAACGTGGGGCATATCGGCAGCACATCAGTCTTTCCTTTAGCACGTTGCCTGTAGATCGCGAAACGCCCCATAACGAGTTACACCATATGCAACCACTCCCCCGATGCAAGCCACTACATATGGGCCGACCCGTCCGCGGCATTCGGCGCAGCGCCCGACTGTCCAATAAAATCCGACACACAAATTCCAGTGCGCCGCGACAAAAAATATTTGTCGATTCCGCGCAGAAATTGACGCTTTTCTCGCGTTGGATACACGTGACATCGGCTGGGACGACGCGAAACGCTCTCGTGCGCGAGCCTCATCGCGCAGGTCTGGGCGGTGGACACTGACGCCAGATTCTGCTATAATGGTATCGTATCGAATGGATCACCGTCCTCAGATGGGAGGAGTCAAATGAGAAGACTTCGAAGGGCGCATGAAAAACACGTAAAGGCAAGCAAGTTATTCACGCGGCGCGTCGTTGCCGCCGGTGCCGCCGCTGCGATCTCGATCGCGGCGTCAGGTCTCGCCAAATCTGAAATCCCCATCGGCGATAAGCACCAGATGATTGTGGGTGCGGACGCCGACGGGGACCTTCTGGCCGACGGCGAGGAGTACGCCATCGGCTATCAACCGTTCACGGCAGACCAGAACCGCAACACTTTCCGGGACGGTGTCGAATTAGCGGTCCGATGCACCGACGCGATTTCGCGACTTCCGCTGGAAGCGGATGTGACCGATCCCGGCCAAATCTATAAAAAGGAAATGCTGATGTTTGGCCTCGAACAGTGCGAGGTCTGTGGCGAAACCGTGAACATGGGCGCCGTCCGAATCGTCAATCCGCGACTGGGCCTGAGCGTGGAGCTTCCGGTCATCGGCGTACACACCATGGCGCACGGCTCATTCGGCTACGCCGGGGACCTTCACAGAGGCAGAGCGAACGTACCCCTGTTGCTGAGAACTTTGGAAGTCCGCTTCCCCTGTGAACCGGACGAACACCAACTACCGCTGGATTACAGCACTGAGACAGCGGGGCAGATTGCGCCCGACGCGAATGACCTCGACGGCGACATGCTGGCCGACGGCGAGGAGTTGTCCGCCGGTCTGAACCTCCACAACGCAGACCAGAACGAGAACCTCCTGCCGGATGGGATCGAACTCGCGCAGCGCTTCGCCGAGATCATCGACCGATTGCCGACATTCGAGCCCGGCTCGCCGGACGGAAAAGGCGTCTACAGAATCAACTACATGCTGCGAGGCCTCGAATGGTGCGAGATCTGCGGCGAGTCCGTCAATATGGGATACTGGCAGATCGTCAATTCCACGCTGGGCCTGTCGATGGACGTGCCGGTAATCGCCTGGCACTACATGCAGCACGGGTCGTTCAGCTTCCTTGGAGACGTTCACGGAGCAGGCCGGCTGGACGTGGCCGCACTGAAACAGATTCTCGATTTTCCCACACAGTGCGGGGATATCGGGATCCCCAGACCGCCGGCGGATCTGAACGGTGATTGCAGGGTCGATTTCGAGGACCTGGCGGCATTGGCGGACCGCTGGCTTGATTCGGCCGACCCGGCCGCGGAGCAGCCCACGCAGAAATGAACGAAGGCCATCACTCGGTGCATCCATCTCCGCAGATCCTCGCGTGTGTCCGGGACCTGAAGACCGTTGACTTCGAGCTGGCCTACCT
>CBFDDG010000273.1:0-6866 GCA_965603505.1 uncultured Phycisphaerae bacterium
TACTCCGCGCCGGCGGCGACGAGTTCGAGATCCTCTTCGAGACCCGGATCGACGAACCGCAGATCAAATCGTCGATCGCGATTGCCGACGGCCGTCTGTTCATACGCACCGCCGAGAGGCTCTGTTGTATCGGTAGATAGCGGAGCGCAGCCTCCACCGGGGACGGCGACCGCACGGCCGTGTTTGCACAGAGGTGCTTGGATGACGCATATCGGTTGTCTTGCCGTCTTTCATGCCGCGATCACGACGTTCGCTCTCGCGACCGCCGGCGGTCAGGAGCACATGAAGGTCAGAGTCTCCTGGGGGCATGCGTCACCGCAGGCGATGCCTTTTTACATGCGACTGGCGGCCAAGGAGGCGGCGATTGCCGAGCTTGCGGGGCATGAGTTGGAGGCCGGAGACCATGTCGAGGACGCGATGTGCGAAACCCATGCCGGCGCCGGAGATGTGGACGGCGTGGCGTTCACGCTTCAGTATGCCCCGGCGCAGACAAAGCCCAATGAGAAGGTTCACCGGTTCTGGAAGGACCTGCTCTCGCAGAGCGATGCGGATACCGCGCGACGGCTGGAGCAGGACCCGGCGTATCGGCCGGACTCACGCGTGCTGACCGTGCAGATGGACCGAGACGGCACGAAGGGGTTCAGCGTTACGGTGGACCAACTGCTTCAAAGCCACGTGTTCTGGGTGCCTTCCCTCGATGTCTATATAGCGGCGGGCGACGCCACGCCGTCGTTTGCCGAACACCGCAGTCGGCTTGAGCCGCACAGGGGCGAGCGCATCCTCGAAAGGATTCGGCGTGAGCCGGAGGCGACGTACGAACAGTTCACGGCCCTTTGGGAGGACATGGGAAGCCCGGCCTACAAGCGCCCGGCCCAGCCTGCACCGGGCCATATCGTCGGCCTGACGTGGGACAGCGCCCTGCACAAGTTTGGCATCGACCGTGGGGCCGGCGTCTGGAACGACTACGGCAATCCCGACCACTTTCGGTTCTGGTTCGATTTCGGCGATCTTTCGAAGGGGATCGAAGAATCCTGGAAGGGACAGCGGCTCCGGGACGGCCTGCCCGTGATTACGACGACGATCGAGCGGGACGGCCTGCGCTACGAGATCGAGCAGTTCGCCCATCCCTTGCATGGGCCACCCAAGGACAGGCGAGGTGACATGCCCATGGTGCTGCTCCAGAAGCTCGCCGTGACGAGGGCTCAGGGCGGCAGGGGGCCGGTCTCCGTGAGAATGCACCATCGTCGAGAGTTCGCATCGGGAGATGGATCTGAGATCACGTGGCGGCGTGAGGGCGATGTCTTGCTGTTTGAGGAGAGTGCGACGAATCGGGTGTTGTTCGCGGTCGAAGGTGCCGATCTGACGGCTACATCCTGCGTGACGAAACGCGATGTGTCGCAGTCCGAGAAGGACAAGAGTTGGAGGGAGTGCGAGGTCGTCCTGGCGTTCGAGCTTGCCGAAAATGCAAGCCGGGAGCTCGTGGTCAAGCTGCCGTCGCCCGTGGTCGGGCCGCAGGAGCGTGACACCCTTGTCAAGCTCGACTACGGTGGTTCTCGTGCAACGACGCTGGAATTCTGGGCCGACTGGGTCCGGCGGGGGGCTCAATTCCACGTGCCGGAGAAGGTAGTGAACGATCTGTTTCGCGCGAATCTCTGGCACGCTCTGCGCCTGCCCCGTCGCCATGGGGGACAAGAGGAAGGGGTTGAGATCGACCTGCCGTATTCGAACTTCGCGTACGATCAGCACGGCACGCCCTGGCCCGTGAATCAGGCCGTCTACGTGGACTACATGCTCCACGGCCTGCGCGGGTACCACGAGGTCGCCGCGGAGGAGCTGCTGACGATCTATCGCAACAACCAGGAGGCGAACGGCCACGTCAAAGGGTATGCCAACTGGGGCGTCTACACCCCCTCGATGATCTACGTGGTGGCGGAGAATTATCTTCTCTCCGGCGACCAGGAGACCTTCGAGAGATTGCTGCCATGTACGCTCAAAGCGCTCGACTGGTGTCTGAGCGAGGTGCGTCAGGCCTCCGTGGGCGAGGCTCCAGCGCGCGGTCTGATTCGATCCCCGCTGAATGACTTGACGGGCCAAGGCGTTTGGGCATTCACGCAGGCGTACGTATACGCCGCGTTTGACACGTTGGGCGAGGCCCTCGAACGGGCCGGACATCCTCGTGCACGGGAATGCTTCGACGCGGCGGAGAGCTTTCGCAAATCCGTCGAGCGAGCTTTCGGGGCGGCGGCAATGCGTTCTCCTCTCGTGCAGTTGCGCGACCGCACGTGGGCGCCGTACGTGCCGTGTGAAGCTACAACGCCCGGGCGTCTGCTCGAACAATGGTATCCCACGGATGTGGATACCGGGGCCATGCATTTGCTGCGGCTCAAGGCGCTGCCGGCTCGGGGGATCCTTGCCGATTCGCTTCTCAACGATCATGAGGACAACCTGTACCTGCACGGCTGGGGAATGGCCAACGAGCCCGTCTACAATCCGCAGGCCACGGCCTATCTGCTCCGCGACGACCCCGAAGCGGCGATCAGGGCGTTCTACAGCTACATGGCGTGTGCGTTCAGCCACACGGCGCTCGAGCCGGTGGAGCATCGCTGGACCTGGGGCCAGTACTTCGGTCCGCCCAGCACGGACGGGGCCTGGTTCGAGCTATATCGAAACATGCTCATCCGCGAGCTTGACGATGGCTCGCTCCTGCTGTTGCAGGCGGCGCCGCGCAAGTGGCTCGCCGATGGACAACGAATCTCGGTGGACAGGGCGCCGACGTATTACGGTGATCTATCGCTGACCGTGGCCGGTCACGTCGCCTCAGGCACGTTGACGGCGCAGATTGAAACGCCGAAGCGGCATTCTCCCGAGCGGCTCCTGATCCGACTCCGCCATCCGCAGGCCAGGCCGATTCAGTCCGTGACGGTGAACGGGCGGAGCTGGAGCCATTTCGACGCAGTGAAAGAGTGGGTCGTCGTTGAGGGCCCGCTCAATGAGCATTATACGATCATCGCCCGCTATTGATGTAAGGGGAATCCATGAGTCGGTACATCTTATCGATTGGCGTCGCACTTGTGCTGATGTCACAGGCGTATGGCGAGGAGCCCGCAGTCCAAGTGAAGGTCTCTCTGACCGAGCGGCTGGGGCCCATGCAGATCGATCGTATGGCCCTTGGGCAGGGAGGCTTATCCCAGGAACCCATGTGGGACGACCGGATTGCAGAGGTTCGGGCGCTGCGGCCCCGCGTGATTCGCCTGTTCATCCAGGAGTACTTCGATCTGCTGCCCGCGCGGGGGCGATATCATTTCGACACGCTGGACCGTTCGGTCGATACGATTCTCAAGGCGGGCGCCGAGCCGGTTATGTGCATTTGCTTCAAGCCGCGGGCGCTCTTTCCAGTGGTCGATCAGGACGTCGTCGAGCCGAACGATTACGGCCAATGGGAGGAATTGATCTTTCGCCTCGTTCAGCACTACAAGCGGCGGAATGCCGGCGTTCGCTACTGGGAGGTCTCCAACGAGCCGGACATCGGCGAAGACGGCGGATGTCCCTATCGCTTTCAGCCCGAGAGCTACACCCGTTACTATCGGCACACGGTAGAGGCCGTCCGGCGAGCCGATCCGGACGCATGGGTCGGGGGACCGGCCCTGGCCAACTGCCGCTCGCCGATCCTGCCGGTGCTGCTGGAGCTCTGCGAAAAAGAGGAGGCGCCGCTGGACTTCGTCTCGTGGCATATCTACAGCAGCAGCCCGCAGCAGATTCGCGGCACCATCGAGTATGTCAAGGAACTCCTGGCGAAGCACCCGACCCTGAAGCCCCGGACGATGCTGAACGAGTGGAACGTGGCCCTGTCGCATCCGCCGGAGGACCCTCGCTTCCAGCCGTGCTTTGTCGCCGAGACGATCTGGCAGATGAAGGAGGCCGGATTGGACTTCTCCTGTTACTATCACATCCGGGACTATCACGTCTCGCTGGAGCCGTTCGCCAAATTCATGTCGCCGGGCGGGACGGCGTTCATGTACCGATGGTGGAATCGTCGGCCGCAGTATGACGGGCTCTTCGACTACCAGAATGAGGTTCGCCCCACGTACTTCACGTTCAAGCTGCTCTCGCGTCTGACGGGCGAGCGCCTGTGGCTGACCTCAAGCAGCGAATCCGTCCACGGATTGGCGAGCTGCGATGAACACTTGCGGGTGTACAATGTGCTCGTCTGGAACTTCAGCCCGTCTGCGGTGCAGGTCAACCTTACCCTGACCGATGCGCCGGGCGCTCTCGTTGTGCGTCCGATCCTGTTCGACGCCGCGACGCCGCACAATGATGAGAACTCTTGGCTCAGGCCGGAGCGGCCGATTGAGATCAAGCCGGACAAGCCCGATCTCAACGTGCGGTTAGAGCCCTACGGAATGCGCTTCTGGTGGATTGAGCGATGATAGCGCCGCCGAAGGTGGACGTCATGGACAGAGTAAGATCGCAGATCATTGTGGCTCTCGTCTTGGCAATCGCATCGGAAGCGGTTCTGGCCCAACAACAGGCGCGAGCACCTCTTCAATCCGTCAGTGACGACGCATCGACGCGAGCCCTTGCCACGGAGGTGCGTGGCAAGGGCCGGCTGCTGTTCTGTGCCCGGTCGGACGCTGGCGATTGGGACCTGTTTCTCTGCCGGCCGGATGGGTCGGACCTGCGCAACGTCACCCGCACACCGCAGTTCAATGAGGCGGCGCCGCAGTTCTCCCGCGATGGCCGCCGGCTGCTGTATCGGCGACTGCCGAGGGACGAGAATATCGACGGCAATCTCTATGGCGCGCAGGGGCAGCTTGTCCTGGCCAACAGCGATGGAACGGATGCCGAGGTCTTTGGAGAGAGCGGGCAATGTCCCTGGGCGAGTTGGAACCCGGACGGCGGGCAGCTTGCGCGCCTGTCGATGGAGGGGATTTCCCTCGTGGACATCGCGAGCCGGCGGAGCATTCGCACCCTGGAGCGCAAGGGCTTCTTTCAGCAGTTGACGTGGTCGCCCGACGGGCAGTGGCTCAGCGGCGTGGCCAATTCGTTCGGCACCGGCTGGAGCGTGGCGTGCATGGATGCGGCGACGGGAGCGGCCCATGCGGTGAGCCGGGTCGATTGCTGCACGCCCGACTGGTTCCCGGACGGCCGGCGGCTCATCTTCTCCAACCGTCCGCCCAACCAGAAAGGAAACGCCAGGTACGGCTGGACGCAGTTGTGGATGGCCGACGTCACGGGCGAGAATCGCCGGCTTGTCTACGGGGAGGATGGACGACACATCTACGGCGGCCACGTCTCGCCGGATGGCAAGTATATCCTGTTCACCGGCAACCTCCGGGAAGACGGCGATCCGGGCGGCGCCGGTGCGCCCATGGGGCTGATGCGACTGGCGGATGCGCCCATTGTCCCGGCGGAGAGTGAAGACCTTCGTGCGCTATATCCCGACGCGAAGACTGGCCCTGTCTTGTCGCTGCCGGTCGGGTGGGAGCCTTGCTGGACGTTCGAGGAGCCTGATCTCGATCAGCCGGATGATGTGGCGACGTTGGCCGAGGAGGTGAAGGACAAGGGCTGGATCGTTTTCAGTGCCGCGACGGAGAACGGCGACTGGGACCTGTTCCTTATGCGACCGGACGGTTCCGACCGCAGACCGATCACGGACATACGCCGGTACAATGAAGCCGGAGCGAAGTTCTCACCGGACGGAAGGAGACTGCTGTACTTCCGCATGCCGGATACGGAAAAAGTTGACAACAATACCTATGGGACCTACGACCTGGTGATCGCCGATTCCGACGGCGGTAATGCGGAGGTATATGGCAACGATTTCCCATGGGCATCATGGGGACCCGATGGAGACCGAATCGCTTGTCTTGACAAAAAGGGAATTCGGATCGTCGATCTGGCAACGCGGCAGGTCGTGCGACAAATACCGCGTAGCGGGATTGTCCAGCAACTGGTCTGGTCGCCGGACGGCAAGTGGTTCACCGGCACGGCCAACGGCCTTGGCGTCGCCTGGACCGTGGGATGCCTGAACGCCGAGACGGGGAGGATCCACGCCGTCAGTGAGACTGATCGATACAACTGCACGCCCGACTGGCTGGGCGATTCGGCGCACATCATCTACTCGCGCGGCATCGTGCCGGGCGAGCCCGGCTGGGCGCAGTTGTGGATGGTGAAGGCCGACGGCACGGACCGGCGGCTGCTCTACGCGGAGCAGGGGCGGCACTTATACGGCGGCTGCGTCTCCCCCGACGGTCAGTATGTGTTGTTCACGCGAAGCGAGGTAGACCTCGGCAAGGTCGATAATTCGCGGACCAGGATGGCAATCGTTCGCCGGCGGGATACGCCGATGATCGGCGGCAGCGACGAGTCACTCCGCCGGCAATTCCCCGATGCCCGGAGAGGACCATTGCTGGACCTGTCCTGGGGCTGGGAACCCCATTGGACCTATTGTGACGTCATCGCGAAGGCAACCGGCAGTCCGTAGCGTGCATTACCGTCGGCGCTCCATGTCCAGAAGTTGTGCGCTGCGCTCTCTGGTGTTGCGGAGCCTGCCAGCCGGCTCGTTCTCCACCTTGACAATTCTGCGCCGAAACAGCCGCCTTCCCTCCGTTTGCCTCAGTCAGCCCAATGCCTATCGATCACACTCTGAAAGTCAGGAAACTGCTCATCCGTTTCATTCAGCTCTGTCCGCACTTTCAGCAGTTCCCGTTTGAGATCCGCAATGACGTTTCGGTATTCAGGGTTGCGGTACTGATTCACCAGTTCCTGCGGGTCCTGCTTGAGGTTATAGAATTCCCAGCCTGGCGGCGTCGGCTCCACCGCGAAGGAGTCCGCCAGCCAGGACATCGACTTGCGACCCCGATATT
>CBFDDG010000274.1:0-6828 GCA_965603505.1 uncultured Phycisphaerae bacterium
GCCCCTTCATTCTCCGCCACCCAGGTGCCTTGGCCGAGCGTGGTTTGGCTCCACATATGGCTCGTGTAATCCCGGCTGCGGCTGGCGTCTTGAAGGCTGCCCATGTAGTCGTCGAAGGCCCGTTGCGATCCCGCGATCGATTCTTGCAGATCGCGGTTCAATTGCTGTTGCCGGACCGCACGGCCCTGCATCTCCCGGCCCATCCATTGCTGATTCACCTGGATGGACTTGTCGATCCGCAGATACAGCGGCAGCCACTGGTCGTATTCGTTCTCCGGCGCCCAACTGCCCTGCACCATGACCTGCCAGACGGGGCTCATGGACGAGGAGGTGCACTGGACCGTGAAGAGTCCGCGCTGGGTCATCCCGGTGGGGACATTTTTGAAGCGGGCATGGATCAGACGCACATCCACCTGCGAGCCCCGGGCGCGCATCTGCTGGATCGATTGGGCGAGTTCGGGCACCGCCTGTTCCGCCAGACATTCGCTGAGAACCTGCACATCCCGGGTGGTTTGCCCGGACTCAAGGACGAGTTTCAGCGCCCGGGCCGGAGGCTGATATCGTGCGTTGATAGCGCCCGGAACGGGCATGTCCGTCGGGATAATCGTGTGGCTTACATAACCCATTCCATGCGTCCTCGTCCGGGGATTGTTGCAGGCGATGAATTGCAGCTTCTGTCCCTCCAGGTTCCAGCCCTGCGGGATTTGCATCACCATGGACTGGTCGGGCAGCGCGACCTGCTGTAGAGACACCTGCGGGCCGGGCCGTTGTGAGGCCTGCTTGATCATCGCCGCCGGGTGCAGAACCGGTCCCTGAGATCGCTCACGCGACACCGGTGCGGCAAGTTCCTGCCCGCGCCGCTGAACCGCCGCGACCCCCTCGGGGGCAAAGGCGAGGTTCGCAGCGACCGCCGTCAAGGTCGGGCGAAGCTCGCTCCACATGTCCTCGCGGGCCAACAGAAGGTAGACGGTGCCGATCCGCTCGGTTCGGAAGAAGTAGCCGTGCCCAATGCCTTTCTCCCCCTCTGCCGTCAACGTCATCTCTGCGATCGTCCGATTTCGCTCGGGAGTCGAGTTCTGGTGGGTGGTCTTCAAATCGGGGTATTCCTCCCTGATGGCCTCGGTGCATTTCGCTGCCAGCATGACCGAGTCCTTGATCTGTTCGTCCACAGGAAACGTCATGAAGACGACGGCCGCGTTTTCCTGCGGCTCCATGATGGATACGGCGTACGTCCCTTCACCGAAGATCTCTCCTTCCTCTACGACCCAACCCTTCGGCTTGTAGAGCAGCACTTTGCCGTCGGCGGACTGGTATTTCTCGAGCGCCGGCTGATCGCCTGCAGGCGGTGGAGCCGGTTGATCGGGCTCCGGAACCGGCGCGGCGGCGGTGATCTTCTCTCCGCACGAGGGACAGAACTTCGCGCCGGCAGGGAGTTTCGCGTTGCACTTCGGGCAGTTCGTGGGCGGTGCGGACGGCTGCGGAAGCTTAGTCCCACACTGCGGGCAGAACTTCGCACCGGCGTCGGCCATCGTGCCGCACTGCGGGCAGCGGATCTTCCCGGCGGTCTGGGGCGTCGGTGTCAGCGGTGGCCCCTGAACTTCTGGTGGCCCTTGCGTCGGCCTGACGTTCGTCGCGGTGAGAGTGACGACCAGCTCCTGCTCGCCTACTTGCATGACCTGATGGACAGGCCCGACTCCCTCGGCATAATAACTGATCGAAACCACCGGCGGCTGGTCGGGCATTGTTACGGATGAGCGAACCTTGATGCAGTCGAACGTGCCGGCCGGCGTCTCAATCCGCTCTTTGCCGAGCGATTGGAAGTTTGTGGTCATTGACATGCCGGACTGGTTGACCGTGGCCGTCCATGTGTCGCCCTCTCGATAGGGCAGTTTGATCCGCATGACCGGCGGGTCGTAGCGAAACTCCTGTCCCTGGGCCTGGCCCATGTAGGTCTTGAGTCCTTCCGCATCGGCGGCGAGATACTCTCGGCCGATCTGTCCGCCCATGTCCGTCTCGACAATACCGCACCGGACCGGCCCCACGTCGCCGAAACCGACGACCTTGGACGTCATCTCCATCTCATTGGACATCGAGTACATCCACTGGTTGCCCTCCTTGAGCGGTAGATAGTCCACCGCAGGGGCGAGCGAGACCCAAAAGACCGAAAGGACGACTGAAACTCTCATCGCGAGCATAACGACCTCCCTTGCCAAAATGAAACGCCCATTTGCCAAACAGCTGTGACATGACGAGACGCCCATGGGTCGTGTCACTAACTTCCGCCAATATGATGCGCACGCCGTGAGGAAGTGGTCAAGAACAACTCGTGTAAGTGGGCGGAATAGGGGGCGGGAGGCAAGTGTCTCCGGTGACCTATCCGCCCGGGATCAGGCCTCGACGCCCTGTTTGAGGCGGTAGACGAGTGGCACTAGCGCCACGGCGATGGTGACATCGGCGTGCTTCTGGCGAGCCGATTCAATGGGGTGCTACAGGTTCTTTCGGATGCAGGGATTGCATTGCTTCCAAGGCAGCCCGGTTCGCGTTACACTAGACAATGGCATAGGCAACGAGTTGCGCATCCTACAGGCTGGCGGCCGCAACCACAGCAAACGACCAAAGAGCCTTGGGATCTTGGGAACGATTTGATTACTTATGGCAGTAGGGAGCCGGCGAATGACGAAGTATACCTTCCCGGTGATTGCATCCTTCCTTGTTCTGCTGTGTTCCTGTGCACCCCATTTGACTGGCGAGCAGAGAAGACACGATGTTGCGGCGCTGGCCCAGTGGGCCAAAGACTATCATGCGTGTGTTGAAGTCAATTCGGCGGTAGGGGGTTTGCCCGATTACCAGAAGCTGTTGCCTGAGTATATGGACCTGGCGGAGCAGGCCGAGACCAACGATGAGTTTCTTCAGGTGGTCTGGGGGTATTACACGTTGATAGGGACTTCGGGACACGCTTACCTGCTTCCTGAATCCAGCCTGCTGTGGTACATGCTGGATTCACTCCGCCATGATGCAAAGGGTTTGACTGATATCCCATGGGGCCAGTTCTGGGAGGCAAGGTATTGGCCCAAGCTTCACAGAGAGAGTTTCGCTCATGCACCGTTTCCAATCATCTGTGAAGAAGAGAACTATTTCACCGGTGAGGATTGGTCTTTCTGGAGCAAACGCATCCCGAAAGGTTCTCAGATTGTCGCCGTCAATGGGATGTCCTGTTCAGAATATAGGGATTGCCTCAAACGTCAGACGGCTTTACGGTATGTCGCCTGTGATCGTGATCCGATTCCCGGGCGGTTGTTCGTGATGAACGAGGGCCCGGGCTTCAAGGGCTGGGATGTATCGTTCCGGCTGCCGGACGGCAGTCAATGCAACCGCTTCGTGCCTCGACGGAAAGGGTATCGCCCGGGTGATAAATCGAGGTTCATGAATTGGTGGAAGGGCAACTGCGAGTGTGTGGAACTAAGCGATGAGGTCGGATACGTGCGGATCAAATTCATGACAGGGGAAAGATCCGACGAAAAGAAGATCCGCCGCTTTCTTGAGAAATCACAGGGACGCTACAAGAAGCTGATTGTTGATCTCAGGCACAACGGTGGCGGTTCAACGATCTATACGTATAACGTTTTACTTCGGCCGTTTCTGGATGAGCCGCTTGTCTACAAGCAGATCTCGGGTGTCAAACGCAAGCTCCTGGCGGACCTGTTTGTTGTGCGTGGCAGTTGTTCAGAGGGTGCTTGGGAAACGGCCGTTGAGGAAGTTCCGCCTCCCGCCGGCTTCGATCCCAATCAATGGATCTTCCACGAGATCAGTCGGGAAGTGAAGCCCTCGGATCGATATGCGTTCGATGATGATTTGTATGTTTTGATGGATCGGCAAAGCGGATCTGCGACGGAGACCTATCTGGATGCCATCAAGCGAACGGGACTGGCCACATTGGTCGGCGAAAGGTCCTTCGGGGCCATGGGAGGTTACATTATCGTACCCGTCATGCGACTGCCCGAAAGTGGTATGATCTTTCGAATGGAAGCAGATCTGGACATCAATCCGGACGGGAGTTTCAACGAGCTGGCCGGTGTGCAGCCCGACGTAGAATTGCCCAGTTGTCGATTGCCGGATAGAGCAGACAGAGAGACACTGCTGAAAGACCCCTGGATACAGGCGGTCATCAACGGTCTCAGCGGCCCCATAGCCAACACCTCTGCACAACACCAGTAGAAATGAGAACAGTTAGGGGGTGAGTGGCAGCGTCAAGCGGTAGCTTGGCGATGGGTTTGAGCGTGTGTGTGACGGCGAGCGATACAGCAGTTCTGTGGGATGGGCAGGTTTCCTGCCCATGCGGCTCTTTCGGTTTGTGTCACGCCCGGGGCATGGGCTGCAGGCTTACAGGAATCGCTCAGACTTCGACGCCCTGTTTGAGGCGGTAGACGAGCGGCACGAGGGCCTCGGCCGTTTGGACCTCGGGATGCTTCTGGCCGGCCAGCTCGATCAGCTCCGTGACTTCGTTGCGCTTCTCGCCCCAGGCGATCAGGATTTCGAGCGCCTCCGCCTGGAAAGGCTTGAGTTGAGTGGGGGCCGCCCTGGCCGGCTCGGCCCCGAAGGCGAACGCCTCGAGTTTGCCCTTCAACTCGGCAACGATCAACTGGGCCATGCGTCGCCCGATGCCGGGCAGGGACATCAGCCTCTTCTCATCGCCCGCTTCCACCGCCGCGGCGATGTCCGCGATGGGAATGCTCAACGCGCGCAGGCCCTTGCGTATCCCCATACCCTTGACGCTGGTGAAAGTGGTGAAGAACTCGCGTTCGGCCGGGTCCAGAAAACCGATCATGCGCGGGATGAGGTTTCCGCCACCGAGGCTGCCTTCATAGTACTCCATCGTGAACAGCACGAGATCCGACCCGATCAGGCCCGACAGGGCGCTGATGCAATAGCCGGGCAGCATGACTTCATAGGTGATCGACCCAACCTGGACGAGGGCCGTCTCCGTTCCGAGCTGAACGAGTTTTCCTTCGATTCCCGCAATCATAGGTTCACGTGGGTACAACCCTGTTCATGGAGTTGGCACAGCACATCGCGGCGGCCATGGCGTCGGCCACGTCGGGCGGCTTGGGCAGCTCCGGCAGGCCGAGAATCGTTTGCATCGTTCTTTGCATCTGCTCCTTCGAGGCCCGGCCGTTACCCGTGATCGATTTCTTGATCCGCGTCGCGGCAAAGCTCTTCACCTCGATCCGGGCTCGCGCACACGCCTGCAATATAACGCCGCGGGCATGACCCATCAAGATCGCCGTTCGCGGGTGGGCGTAGTGCGAGTAGAGCTGCTCGACCGCCACGATGTCCGGGCGAAATCGCTCCAGCAGCGTCTCGATATCTTCGGCAATCTGGTCCAGCTTGGCCTCAAGGGGCGTCCCGGCAGTGGTCTTGAAGACCCCGGCCTCGACCATTGTTTCGTGGCCCCCGTCGATTTCCAGGCAGGCGTAGCCGCAGACTTGCAGACCCGGATCGATGCCGAGGATTCGCATGGGATTTGCGAAGGACAATTTACGATTTACAATTGAGTCGGGCGTCAACCGATTGCCCTCCTCAAACGGTAGAAGTCCGCCAGCAAATGGTGAGTCCTAATCATTTCCACCTCCACTGGGTGCCTTCCGGCCCGTCTTCCAGGACGATGCCGCCTTCGTCGAGTTGCGCCCGGAGGGCGTCGGCCCGCGCGAAGTCTTTGGCCTTGCGAGCTTCCGCTCGCTGTGCGATGAGAATGCCGACCAGCTTGTCCACGGCTTCTTCATTTGCGCCGTCCGCCTCGGCATATTGTTGCTTCACGATCCCGAGGACATCGCCACCGAGTCGCGTGAACGTTTCGTCGACCGCAGCGAGTGTGCCTCGCGTGGTTCTTCTGTCTTCGAGCAGCTTATTCGTGAGGCGGACCAGGTCGAAGAGCACGGATAGTGCGACCGCCGTATTCAAGTCATCGTTCATCGCTTCTTCGAACTTCGCCTTGGCCTCTTCGAGCTGTTTGAGGATGTCCCCGTCGGGCTCGCCCTGTGGGGCGTCGTCGATCCGTTTTCGCAGGGTCCGGACGGCTTCGCTGATCTTCTGATGGCCGCTGTGTGCGGCGTACAGCGCGGCGTCGGAAAAATCCAGCGGGCTGCGGTAATGGCTGTTCAGGATGAGCTGCCGAATCGCAAGCGGCTCGTAGGCCTGATTGAGTCTCTCATGCTCGCCGGTGAAGGCCTGCTTGAGCGTGATGAAATTGCCCAGGCTCTTGCCCATCTTCTGGCCGTCGACGGTGACCATGTTGTTGTGGATCCAGTAGCGGACGAACGGGACGCCGTTGGCCGCCTCGGACTGGGCGATCTCGCACTCGTGGTGGGGGAACTGGTTTTCCAGCCCGCCGCCGTGGATGTCGATGGTCTTGCCGAGATACTTCATGGCCATCACCGAGCATTCCAGGTGCCAGCCCGGATAGCCCATACCCCAGGGGCTGGGCCATTGCATGATGTGGTTCAGCTCGGCCCTCTTCCAGAGCGCGAAATCGACGGGATTTCTCTTGTCGGGCGAAGGCTCGACGCGGGCGCCGGCAACCATCTCTTCGATGTTGCGGCCGGAGAGTTTGCCGTAGTCTTTGAACTTCGCGACATCGAAGTAGACCGAGCCATTCACTTCGTAGGCGTAGCCTTTTTCCATGAGGGTCCTGACCAGCTCGATCTGCTCGACGATGTGGCCGCTGGCCCGCGGGCTGATATCGGGCCGGACGCAGTTGAGCCGGTCCATGTCCTCGAAATAGCTGCGCGTGTAGGACTCGGCCAGGGCCATCGGGTGCTTGCGCTCGGTGCG
>CBFDDG010000275.1:0-6816 GCA_965603505.1 uncultured Phycisphaerae bacterium
CGGACGAGGCGTACGAGTACTTCACCTATGATGGCCATGAACATTTCAGCATCGCTTCGATTCCCGAGATGCGGAAGCATGTGGTGAGCTGCTACACCTTCACGAAGACCTACGCCATGACTGGGTGGCGGGTCGGTTACCTGCACGCGGATGAGGAGCTGATACCGCAGATTACGAAGGCGCATATTCCGTTTGCGATCTGCGCGCCGGTCGTCTCGCAATACGCCGCGCTGGCCGCGTTGCAGGGTGCCCAGGATTGTGTTGTAGGCTTCAGGGATCACTATCGGGCCGCGCGCGATCTCATGTGCAGGCGACTGGACACAATGAACTCAGTCTTCGCGTATCAGAAGCCACAGGGTTCGTATCTCATGTTTCCTCGCATACTGCTGGAGGAAGGTCGAGACTCCGCCACATTCTGCAAACGGTTGCTCAGGGAAGCGAAGGTGTCAACAACACCCGGGGTTGCTTTTGGGCCGACCGGCGAGGGTCACTTGCGGTTGTCCTTCTGCGTCACCGAAGCGGAAATAAACAAAGCGTTCGATAGAATGGAAGCGTTCTTCGGGTAACGACCAGAACGGCGAAGAAGCCGAGGACGATCACGTGCTCTTGCGCCGACGCATACAGAACCGCGGCAGCTATGTCTAAGACTGCTACACTCGCTCGTCAGATTCTTGCTGACCTGAGCGCCGCACTGGAGGCCGGAGAAGACCTGCGCCGGGAAAGGCGTGGGATCGGCGTGCGGCTGCGGTCGCTGCTGACCATGACGGATCCGTCCACCGGCCCGGTGCACCAAGCCCGGCTCGCGATCCTGACGGCGATTGGGCGGACCGAAATCGGCGATCAGATTCGCCGCGGCGGCGGGTGCCACACCGGCGCCGAAAAGGCGGTGGATCTCTCTGAGGATACAGACGTCGAGATGCTCGTTGACGGTTTGCGACGGCTGGCTGGGATCAGCGAGGACTCAATGTAGGCACCCCAGTCGCGAGCCCAAGGTTGCATGACGACCCGATACAGAAGCTGAGCAAGCAATCTGTCAGAGGTAGACGATGTCGGACACGGAAGATGCTCTACAGCCCGTCACGTTACGGCCCATCGGCGTGATCCGCAGTCCTCACAGCCACGCGGAAACCACCCCCATCCAGCCGGTCTACGCCCGAGGCGCGAGTGGACGAGCTGAGATTCTCCCCGAGTACACGGACGGGCTGCGGGACCTGGAGGGTTTTTCGCACATTGTCCTGATCTACTGGTTCCACAAGGCACCCGCCCCACGGCTGATCGTGAGGCCGTTTCTTGAGGAGACGACGCACGGCGTGTTCGCTACCCGGGCGCCTTGTCGGCCAGACCCGATCGGCTTCAGCGTGGTTCGATTGGTCCGACGGGAAGCGAACCTGCTGCATCTCGAAGACGCTGACATCCTGGACGGCACGCCGCTGTTGGATATTAAGCCGTACGTGACGCGTTTCGACTACCGCGAGGATGCTCGCTACGGCTGGCAGGATGAGGTGGACGAACCGACAGCCCGGATCCACGGTCGCAGAGAGTTCCAAGGAGAAACCGAAGGTGCATGACGTAGCACGATACGTGCCGCGGAGGGGCACGTGTCGCGCGACGAACTTACTTGGTCGGCAAAGCCGGCCCATGCGGCGGTCACTGATTGCCCCAATGTGCCACCAGGATTGGGATCTCAATCGGGTGTGCACGTGTCTTCTGCGTAACAGCCCACACGAGCCCTTGTGGCTGCTCCGCATCGATCGCGTTGGCCCTGGTCGGGGCACTTTTGCCGTGCGCCGTGGCGCCGGCCCTGCACGACTGCCACGCTGAGGGTCACACGCCGTGCTTCGTCTGCCTGTACACCCAGACCGCAATCTGTGCACATGAAGCCGCGCCACCGCTCGTGCCCGACGCGCCCACCCCAGGAAGCGGACATCGACGACGTTCATTGGAAGGCGAACGGGTAAGCCCGTTCTAACGCATCTCGTCGAAGAGGCCCTGACGGATTCTGTGCGTCTGAATGACCTTTACCGTCACGCGACCCACGAAGACCGTCCACACGGATGCGAGATCGCGAAGCCGCTTCTCCAAATGCGGTAAGGTGTGCCCAGTCAGTGCCCAGCAAATGCGGTCTTCGACAGGCTCGTTGGGTCAAGAGTGGTCTGCTTGAGTCAAGTCGTAACCACTTCATCTGCCGATGGTTATGAGCTAAGTCGTTTGATCTCAGGACCTTACGAAACAGGCGGAAGCGGAATTCGATTCCCCCCGCCTCCGGTGTGCAACGGGGTCCTCTGCGGTGGGGTATGAAGCTCGTCTCTACGAACGGCCACTCTCGCGAGTAGGCTGTCGTCGGATGTTCGGGCACCGGCGAAAACTGGCCTCGTCACAGAAAATGTTGCCAGATTCGGGCGCCGGCATGTTGCCAGACCATCGTAAGTTGCTGCGTGTAAGAGGGTTAGAACGACGAAAAGGCAGCTTGGGAAGCTGGCATTCTAACACTGAATTACGCCCGCAGCCTTATTTCACGCCATTATCGAGGGTTACGCTGAACCGTCAAGCCTTTCGACCCCTCCCGATACGGTCTAAGTCCTTGTCGTTGCATCTCGCCACATGCGAACCGCCAGTAAACCGCCGGCACCGGCGAGCAGGTCGCGGTCGAGGAATCAGTCACCGTTTCCGGCCGAGCAAGTTGACCCCGACCGCATGGATCGTATCGTCTCAGCGAGAAGACGAACTCGGGCACCTTGGATGCCTCAATGCTCAAGGCTCAAATCAGGTCGAAGATCGGTGCTCTTGGACCGGGATGGCGGGACATCGAGGACATCCTGACGGGCGACTTCTTCGGGGCGCTAGACTACTTGCCCCGTCGTCCCTTCTTGGCCGGTTTTCTCGAATGGGTCGCACGGCTAAACGAAACCGTGAAGCAGCCACCGCGCGAGGGCGTCGATTGGGATGGTGTCGAGTTCAACTTCTGGCCGATGGTCAAGGGCGAAGACGAAGCTGCGGAACCCGATGTTGTAATCGTTTCCGACCACTGGGTGCTCGTGGTTGAGGTCAAGCTCGACAGCGCGCTGGGCCGCGACCAGCCATGGCGCGAATACTGCGTCGGACGGGAAATCGCGAGAGATCGTGGTCTGCCCAAGGATTCGGTCTTCTATCTTCTTTTGGCCCGCCAACGGCTCGATGTCGCACAAACCTTCGTTTCGCCTGACCATCCAGGCCGAAGTGAACTGATCGCCAAGACCTCCTGTCTTCTTTGGCACCAAGTCGTCGCGCTCGTCGAACGATGGCTGAAGTACGGCGTGGCCCGCCACGCGACTCGACCGGAGCACCAGCGAATGCTGGTGGATCTCCTCGATGCGTTACGACGGCGACGCTCAATCGCGTTCTCAGGCTTCGCCTTCATCAACCAAGAATCGGTATCCTCGCTGGCACGCTCGATCTTCTGTCCCGACCGCTTTGCCGGTTTTCTTCGAGACACCGAGAACCGGCCCGTGCTAGGCGCACATACGAGCCGGTTTCTGTCGCGTTTTGTCGGCTTCCTCGACTCATCGCCGGAGACACTTGCTGCGTCCGTTTTCACTTGCTCAGTGTTTCCCGGATTCTTGTCGGACAGTCGGGAAGTGAGCGTACCCGCTGATTCGATCCTTGCTCCGACAGCATTTTCAGGGTTCCTGACGAGTTGCCCGAAGTGCAAGGCGGCGAGTACCTTTGACGTTGCTGGTCACTGACGCTTTGGAGTATGCCCGTGGCAACGATAAACGACAAGGAAAAGAACCTCTTCAACGCCACGGAGACACTCGGCCAGTTCTACGACGAAATCGAGAGTTTTCTCGCCATTCTCTACTCCAACATGGAGCGAGTTGGCTTCTCTGCGAAGGGTGAACGCCTCAGGCCCGGCACGCAGACGGTGACGAATCTGCCGCGTCGGCTCCTCGGCACAGCGACGGTGATCTACGTCCGAGGAATCGGCGAACAAGAAGACGCGATGGACGAAGACGAGCTAAACGAGGAGGAGGAACTCGATGCCGCAAAGCTTGGAAAGGAAGAACTGCCCATTACTTCCGATCTTCGCATCCCCTTCGTTCACATTTCACTCTTCGACCCCAAGGTAATCCCTACGGCAAGAACGCTTGCATCTCCATCGCTGTGCATTGGCGCAATCGGCGACATGAGCTTCGTGGAGAAGAGGAGCGGGGAACCCGCCTCACCGGAATCGCCGGTTATGTCACTCAGCAACCTTGCCAACATCCGTGTCAAATCAACGCACAAGCGCGGCGACACGATCCGGATAAACGTTTGGAGACCGGCAAGAATGAAGAAGTACAAGCTCGCCGGTAAGCTCGTCGGGTTCGACAAGTCGCGATTGCTGGAGATCGATTCGCAGGCAAAGATACGCGCGCTGGCGGATAAGCTCGTTGGGTATTCCGAGGCGACCGCATAGCCGCGGGGCAGAGGGAACCTGATTCGAGGCTGATCCCGCTCGTGTGTGCCAAGAGTTGGGTGACGACAAAAGAAGCGGAGCCGCATGCTGGATGATTTCGCATTCCTGACAGGCGGATGCGTCTTCGGGCTCGCTGGCGGCCGGCCCCAGGCCGATCGTGGCGGAGCCGCCGCACGGTGACGCACTCCCCTGGCGTTGGCAGAAAGGCAGTCCCGCTCGGAGTTAAAGGTCGGTGGAGGGATAGCGGGGGCGGGTGGGATCAGGGGGCTTCCGTTGCCGGCCGCCCGGAGTTGCCCCAGTCTGTCTCGTACAGGCGGTATTCGGTGGATTGCAGGCCGAGGCGGGCATAGACCTGCCGGGCACGGGTGTTGTGCCGGTCCACGTAGAGTCGCAGGCCGCAGACGCCGGGCGTTTGGCGGGCCGTCCGCTCGATCCAGGTGTGCAGGGTGCGGTAGACGCCGTGGCGCCGGGCGGCGGGTGCCACGTATACGCTCTGAATCCACCAGAACATCCCGTCGCGCCAATCGCTCCATTCGTAGGTGATCAGCAACTGCCCGACCACCCTCCCGTCCAGCTCGGCCAGGTAGTACACTCCCAGGGACGGATCGGTCAGCAGGCGCCCAACGCCGGAGCGGACCGTTTCGCGCTCGAGTTGCCGGCCCTCGGTCTCTTGCGCCATGGCGAGGTTGCCGGCGACGATCGCCTCGAGGTCATCAGCGGTGGCAGGGCGGACAGTGATCTCGTTCATGCTCGTACCGCGTATGGTTGCTGGTACACACCTGCGTGAGGCGAATCAGGGCTCCAAGAGCCCGCAACGGCAGTCCGAACCCCAAGCGCAAGCGAGGGGCCCAGAAACGGGTCAAATGCCGGTCTCTCGCGCTCCCGGTTCGGACGCAGCGTATCCGCTGAGGGAGAGATGATCCAGCAGTGGCACGGCAAACGCGTGACCGTGATGGGTCTGGGCCGTTTCGGCGGCGGGGTCGGCGTGACCCGCTGGCTTGCCACCGCCGGCGCGCAGGTCGCCGTCACCGATCTGAAGCCGGCCGAGAAGCTAAAGGCATCGCTCGAAGAGATCGGGGGGTTGGGCGTGACGCTGCGGCTCGGCGGGCACGACGAGCGCGACTTCCACCAGGCGGACCTGATCGTAGCCAGCCCGGCCGTCCCGGACGATTCGCCGTTCCTGCAAGTCGCCCGCTCGGCCGGCGTGCCCGTAACCACGGAGATCAACCTGTTCGTCGAGCGCTGTCCGGCCCGCTGCGTCGGCGTCACCGGGTCGGTCGGCAAAAGCACCATCACGGCGATGGTCGGCCACGTGCTGCGCGAAACGATGTCAGACGGCCGCGTTTGGGTCGGCGGGAACATCGGCCGTTCGCTGCTGGAGGAGCTGCCGGCCATCACTGCCGTGGACATCGTCGTGCTCGAGCTGTCCAGTTTTCAGCTTCAGCACACGCCGGCGGTGCGCTGGAGCCCGCATGTGGCCGTCATCACGAACATCACGCCGAACCATCTCGATCGGCACGGTACGTTCGGCGCATACCTGGCCGCCAAGCTCAACATCGTCCGCTTTCAGGAGCGCGGGCGCGACGTGCTTGTCATTGAAGACGCCGACGAGTTGAAGCACCACTTCGGCTTGGCGGTCGGTGACTTGGCCGGCGTGTGGCGCTACGGGCTCGACGACGATACGCCGATCGCGACGATGGGCTCCGCCTCGGCGAACGACCGCGCCGATCGTCGGCTGCGCTGGCCGGACGTGGACCTGGCCGTGCCGGGCCGACATAACCGGCAAAACGCGGCGGCGGCACTGACCGTGGCGAACGCGGTGGGTGTGCCGGCGGAAAAGGCGATAGCCGCGCTGGCAACGTTTCCCGGTTTGCCACACCGGCTGCAACGGGTGCTCGTCCGAGACGGCATAACCTATTACAACGACTCGAAGTCAACCACGCCCGAGGCGGCGATCACAGCCATGAACGCAATCGACAGCCCGCTGCTGGTAATCCTGGGCGGATATGACAAGGGGATCGACCTGTCGCCCGCCGCACGTGTGGCCGCGGAGCGGAGCACCTTCGCCGCCTGCCTCGGGCAAACGGGGCCGACGCTGGAACGGGCGGTCCGGGCGGCGGGCGGAGAGGCCGCGCTCTTCGACGACCTATCGGCGGCGGTCGCGGCATGTCGGCAGCGGGCGCGCCCCGGCGATACCGTCTTGCTTTCCCCCGGCTGCGCATCGTGGGACATGTTCGAGGACTACCGGGCCCGGGGCGAAGCCTTCAAGCGGCTGGTCGGCGCGGTGGGGAGGTTAAGTGGTTAAGTAGTGAAATGGTGAAATGGTTAAATGGGCAGAGGGCCACAAGCGTGTCCGTGTCCGCGCGCCGGCTCCCATTTGA
>CBFDDG010000276.1:0-6815 GCA_965603505.1 uncultured Phycisphaerae bacterium
TACTCCTTCCACTCGCGGACAATCTCGTCCAGGGCGGTCATGTGGAAGCGATGGACCAGGCGGAACTGCCGATCGGGCTGCAACTTCAGGGCGTCGCGAATCCCTTCGCCGTAGGTCTGCCAGAGCCATTTCTCCTTCGAGAAATCGGATGTGGGTTTCTTCATATTCTCGCCCGCTGTGACGCCGATGCCGGCCAGCAGCGGGTAGGCCAGGACGGTCTCGCGCACGCTCGCGCGGAAATAGTCGATCGTGGTCTGGTTGTCCAGGCTCGCGGTGATGCCGTACCCTTTGTCTCGGGCACCCCATACGAAGACATTCCAGGTGAAAAGATACACCTCGATGCCCCGGTCGTGGGCGTGCTGCATCACGTCACGCCAGAAGTGAATCTTCTCGTCGATGGTCATCTTCTTGACGACCTCGACGTGCTGGAGCATCTCGGGCTTGACCATGTCCGAGGCGCTGTGGCTGAAGTTGTTCTCGAGTTTCATCGTGGTCCGCCAGACGTCATCGAGCGCCACGTCGGGGAACTCGGGCACCTTCACCAGCGAGGGAAACGGGTGCAGGCTCCAGAGCGTCAGGACGTTGTACCGGTGGCGGGCCAACTCATCGAGAAACTCCCGCCAGAAGTCCATGCTCCACATCTCGGGGATGTTCTGCTGAAAGGCGTCACTGCTGTCGGAGTAGCTGGGCGTGCGGAGGTCCAGCGGAATGTTGAACTTGATGCCTCGCCGTTCGATGTAGGGCGCATGGTCGGAATCCTTGAGTTCCTCCAAGGTGCCCAGCCGGATAGCTTCGGCTAATTCCAGACCGCCGTACATCGCCCCGTCTGCGTCGGCAGCCAGCACGACACAGGTCGTTCGATCACCATCCTTTTTGCACCGAATGGCGTAGGATTGCCAGCTTCCTGCTTTGACCGGCATCAGCCCCAATGTCCCGGTGATTCTCTGTGCTTTGACGTCCGTGCCAACGACCAGCAGGCATCGGACCCGGCTATCGCTCTTCACGCACGCATCCAGATCCTGCTCGACGGCCGTGCGGCCCGTGCCGAGCATGGCTCTCTGTATCTCCGATGCGGCGAAGGCCAACTGTGGGACGGCGGGATCGTATCCGATGACCGGCCGGTCCATCGCGTTGGATGTCGAAGCGGCTGTCGTTACGATGCCTCCGCAAATCAGCAGGATCAGGACGCCGGCATTGACTCTGTATCCATTCACTCGATCTATCTCCTTATGTTTTCGGGTCGCTCGTTGCGAGGGGCTGCGCGACCTGCTTGAGGCTGTGCACGGCCTTGTAGATGAGAGTCAGCGCCACTGCCAGTAAAAGCAGGGACATGACAATCAACGTGATGTTCCCGCTGACGATGTTACTGTACGCCAAAACGCACAACGCCGTGACCGTGACACAGAACATGAAGACCATGGGGATCTTCACGAAGGTCGTGCTCTTTCCGAGCCGGGCCAGCCAGACCGTCACGGCCAGCAGGGTCAGCGAGGCGAGCAACTGATTGGCGGAGCCGAACAGCGGCCACAGTGTCGCCCGTGTGCCCGTGAACGTCAGGAACGCCGCCACGGCAACGGTTACCAGGGTCCCCACGTATCGGTTGGTCGTCAGGACCGTCTGTTTGCCCTTGCTCTCGAAGAACTCCTGGAACATGAACCGGCCCAAACGTGTGGCCGTATCCAGCGTCGTGAGGGCGAAGGCGGATATGGCCAGTGCGGCGAAGGTCGCGCCGGCCTTCTCAGGAATGCCCAGGTGGGCCACGAAGCTGCCGATTCCCCCGGAGAACACGGCAATCGCACCGCCCCCTCCGGACCCCATCAGCTCGCCGAACTTGCCTTTTGTGATCGTCACGGCCGTGATCAGCGCCATCACGGCCAGCAGGCCCTCGATGAGCATGCTGCCATAGGCCACGGGCTTGGCGTCGGTTTCCTTGTTGAGCTGCTTGGCCGTGGTGCCCGCCGAGACCAGTGAGTGGAATCCCGAGATGGCCCCGCAGGCCACGGTCACGAACAGGATCGGGAACAGGTATCCGACGCCTTCGACGTTGAACGCGGTCAGAGCGGGCGACTCGATCCGCGGGTTGGCCGCGAAGATGCCCACCGTCCCTGCGATGATGATGGCATAGAGCAGGAACGAGCACAGGTAGTCCCTCGGCTGCAGCAGGATCCAGACCGGGGTCACCGACGCGAAGAACACGTACACGAACAGCAGGATCTTCCAGGTGTTGCCGGGAAGGGCGATGGGGAAACGCAATCCGAGGGCGATACAGCCCACCAGCAGGGCCACACCGACGATGGAGGACAGCCACAAGGGGGCATTGAGCCGGTATACGCTCATGCCGAAGAGGATCGCCACGATGATGAATAGAAAGGAGGACGTGGCGGTCGATGGCTCCTTCACGAAGACATTCGCCACGGCGTGGGTGAATACGGCGATCACCAGGACGATCAGGGACCAGGCAAAGGCCAGGAACAGGCGTTTGCCGGTTGTCCCCACGTACTCCTCGATGACCTCGCCCATGGT
This sequence comes from uncultured Phycisphaerae bacterium, assembly GCA_965603505.1. GTDB lineage: Bacteria > Planctomycetota > Phycisphaerae > Sedimentisphaerales > Anaerobacaceae > PLanc-01. The sequence continues at coordinate 2,524 of CBFDDG010000276.1, forward strand.
CTTTCCGCCGTGGCGAATGGAGGCCACCAGGGCGGAAAAGTCGTGTGCGCCACCCATGAGGATGCTGCCGATGAGGATCCACAGCAGGACCGGGACCCATCCGAATGCCGCCGCCACGATCGGCCCGATGATCGGGGCGGCGCCGGCGATCGAGGCAAAGTGATGCCCCATGAGTACGGCCGTCCTGGCCGGCACGTAGTCCACGCCGTCGCGTTTGGTATGGGCCGGCGTCGGGCGGTTCGGATCGAGTTCGTACTTCCGTGCCAGGTGCCGGCCGTAGGTCACATAGGCGACGGACAGAGAGACGAGGGCTACGATCAGAATGACTGAGGCTGGCATGGCCTATCCCTTAAATCATTGGACGCTGCGAATGTCGAGGCTATCTCTGCGCCGATTTCATCGCGGCACCTTGCATAAGGCGCTGTCCATTATACGGCATCCTGCGGAACAGTCCAATACGCGTCGCGCGGGTGAGTACTTGTATTTCAGGCCAAGAGCGGCTGAATTCCTTATCTGGAACAGGTGGTTGCCGCCAACGTGACGATGGCGTACAATCCAGCGAAGGAGTAGCCTTTGCCTTCAATTGCGATTGGAACACACTTGATTATTCTGGAAGGACTTAGCTGTGCGAATGTTCTACAGGGCGTGTGTTATCATGTTGTGCGTACTGGCATGCGGCTGCGCAACGGTCCCTTATCGGCCCACTTCCGCTGCGGATTACCCCGGTATTTACTTTTTGGCCACGAACGATCCCGAAGTGGTCACGGGGGCCCCCATTGGCTGGCTGGACGCGAGTGATTGGTATTGGCCCGGCAGCCTGCTCAGCAAGCTTCTGCTCTGGAATGGGAATATCGACAGTCACGAAATATCCGACGAGACGGTTGAGACCGTCGTGCAGTTCTGTCGGGAGCACGAGCTGGGGGACACGAAGATCCGGATCAACGGCTACCAGGTTGCGGATGAGTGGCGACGGACGTTTTCCAACACGAACATTCATCCGTTCTGGCGATTTCCTTTCGGGTTCCTGGCCTGGGTGCAGTACACGATCCTGCCGGGCCGCTTCTTTGGGGGCGACAACTACAATCCCTATTCCAACACGATCAATCTCTATTCGGACCTCAAGCCGGTCGCACTGCATGAAGCGGGCCACGCGCAGGATTTTGCAAAGCAGCAATACAAGGGATTCTACGCCGCCCTGTACATGGTGCCCTTTGTCAACCTGTATCACGAGGCGGCGGCGACTTCCACAGCTCTCAGCTATATCCAGACCTTCAAGCCCGTGGAGGAACAGAGGGATGCCTACCGCCTGCTGTATCCTGCCTATTCTACCTATATTGGAGGGAATGTAGGGGATTTTGTGGCTTCCTCCGCCTACTGGCCGATCTACCTCGGCAGTATTGCCGTCGGACACATCGCGGGGCAGACCGTTGCGATCCTGCTTCCGGAGGAGCCCGAACAGTAGGGCGTCACAGCGCGTGACGTCCGGCAGGCGGCTACGGGTTGCTTGAGACGCGTTCTCTGACGACGCGGTAGTGTTTGTCGCGGTTGTCGACCCGCATCACGTTTGGTGTGGACCCTTCGTCCCATTCGAGGGATATCCGGCTGCGCAGACGACCGCCCGCGAGCCGACGAAACTCCGTCCAGTTCCCCATCTCGTCAAAGACGAACATGCAGGCCAGGCGATCTTCTTCGTGAATCAGTGCCCAACTCTCATCCGGCAATCTGTACAATTCAGAGGTTTCCTGCGGCCCATTCCAGGGGATGAGCAACTCCTTCACAAGGTGATCCAGCAGCCATCGATCCGAGAACGGCAGCGACTTGCTGATGACGCGGCCCTTGCCGTCCGGGTCGATCTGCACGGCGTAAAGCGTATTGCCGATATCGGTCACGCCTGCCACGGAGTACCCGCCTTCCGGAAATGCCTTGACGATCTCCACAAGGGAAATCTCGCGTCCGCCCGAGCGCAGCACTGTCCGATAAACGACTCTCTGGGTATCGGGAGGCTGATAGGATGCGAGCAGAGCGGCCCGCCGTGCGGTGTCATCAACCGGTTCGCCGAGCGACGGAGGGCACAGGCAGCCCGATGTGCCGACAAGCAGGCCAATCAGAATAGACCAGATCGTACTTCTCAAGATTTTGGTTTCTCGGCCTCGTTGGGATCGGAGCAGTCTTCCGGGGGGAAAGCGGCCTGGCACGCCTCCGACGCGGCCGGGGAGGTGAAGGTCCCCTCGGGAATCGGCTGATTGTGCAGTTCCTGACGGAACCGCATGTCCGTCAGGTCCACGTCCGACTCCCGGATGATGACCTGTGCGACCCGATAGCGGTCACCGACCTTCTTAACGTGGATTTCCACGCGTTGAATGTATTCGGCAAGTGCCTTGCTGCGCGGGATCAGATGAATGCAGCCGCCGTCGTCGGCCGGCACGGCATCGATCTCGAACATCTTGCGGTCTGCGTCGAAATCTCCCTGAATCCAACGGCCGATCTGCCGGAGGACTTGCCCGATGGCCGTAGCGCCGGGGTTGTTCAACAGGTTCCACTTGTCCTCGCTGAAGGCGTAACACCGCACCTTCTTTCCGTCGTAGATCATCAGAGACTGCACCGGGGAGATGATCTCATAGCGAACCGATCCCGGCCGACGGAAGAAGATCATTCCCTCCGATTCAAGAACGATGTCCAGCATGGCCAGGCGCTTATGCTGGATGAAGCGGGTGGCAAACGTGTGGTACGGGGCGCGCGATTCGCGCAGCAGCCGCAGGAATTGCGGTTGCTGCGATGAATCGGCTTGTTGTTTCGACGCATCCGAGGCCACGGCGAGGCCAGGAGCCACAGCGATCACAAGCAGCAGGAATGGCCAGACGCACGCCGTGCGCGCCAAGGGATTAGTCTCGAATCGATATGACGTTGCCACTATTGTCAAACTCCACTGCGTATGTGTTGTACCGACCCTTCCAGTAGGTCCATGCGTTGTTCTGATCCGGCGACGGCGTACGGTTGGCTGCTGGGTAGCCCAGAGCGATCATTACGCCCTGCTTGCTCATTCCGACCATGGCCTTGCCGGCTTTGATGCCCTGGCGGTCCACATCGCTCAAGCCTTCGTAACTGACGGGTGTCGGCGAGGTGATCAGGTTAACGTATTCCCTGCCGGACATCCCCATGCGGGCGGGATGGATCTCGTATGCGATGACCAGTCCTGCATCCGTCACAAACCGGATACTCTTTCCCGAAGGCTGGGCCCGAAGCTTGGTGTTGTAAGGCAGGAACTCGTGGCCGCGCCACTGTGTCCAGTTGGCATAGCTGCCCTTGTTCACCCCCCTGTCGAAGATGTAGTGGAGGTTGTAACGAGTGTAAAGAGCACCGGGCCTGCTGGTCACAGCAGGGGCCCCCTCTTCGCCTGCGGTGCTGTATGCCTCATCGGTCTCACAGGAGCCACACGCGACAACCAGAAAGCCCAACAACAGAGCCAAGCATCCTTTCGTTCCCATGGTTGTTCTCCTTACTCTTCTACAGTCCTTTCTTCTGGTCTCCACGCAATCCGAAAAACACTGCCGCATCATACGATTGCTGAGCCAATCTGTCAAGCACAGTTGCGAAGATATGGCGTGAGGAAAGCTACCCACATCAACAATATCGGACCTGCGGAGATGTGGGGCAGCGTCTCTGCGATGCTCGTTAATCGGACCCAAGATACATGCCAACGCCAAGGACGACCGAGCTAATTCCCCTGTTGTCGTCATCCAGCCCACCGTTGGACAGGTGATGGGCGCGCAAGACAATGAATGTCCGCCCCATGCGGATGCCGAGCCCGGCGACGGGATTGAAATTCAGGCGGAACGCCTGCTCCTCTCTCTGGAAGTCCGTGTAGATCAGTCCGATTCCCGCCTCTACGTAGGGGACAATCTCGGCCTTCTTCGGCGAGTCGAATTCATAGACGGCGAGAAGGTTGCCGGAGGTGACCAGACGCGCGCCGGAGAACTCAGTCCCACCGGCGGCGCCTACATTGCCCTCGAACCGGATTCCCAATCCCTCCGGTGCGCGGTGCGGCCAGATGGCGTCGTAGTCGTAAAGTGCCTGCCAACTCACCAGACCGAAGCACATATCGGACCAGTCATAGGCCATGCCGGCGTAAAATCCAACGGCGGTCTCGTGAGGCACTTTTCCCTGAAGGACGGCCAACCAGCGCTCTGCGAGCGTCTCTTGCGCCCGCACGCGGGAGGCTCCCAGCAGAAGCGTGGTCCCAGCCAGACCTATCCAGCAGGCGAATGCTCTTCCCGACCGAAATGACATTGGAC
>CBFDDG010000277.1:0-6813 GCA_965603505.1 uncultured Phycisphaerae bacterium
CCCGGGATGTCGTAGGCGATCGCCTTCTGCGCCAGCGTCTGCGCGTGGGTCTGCCTGGAGCGCGGCATCGAGATGGCCCACTGATTGTTCTGACAGATGAGAACCACCGGCACCTGCCATACCGCGGCGAAGTTGAGGGCCTCGTGAAAGTCTCCTTCCGACGTCGCCCCGTCGCCCATGAAACAAACGACCGCCGAATCAGTCTCGCCGCGCAGCTTCATCGCATAGGCGATGCCCACGGCGTGCAACGTCTGGGCCGCGACGATGATCGATGTGGGCAGGGTCCGCTCGTTGTCAGGAAGGACGTTCCCTTCCTCGTAACCGTTGTAGAACAGGAGTTCATTCTCGATGGGCTCACCGCGCATCAGGCGGCCACCGAGCTCGCGGAAAGCGCCCACGAACCAGTCCTTGTTGGTCATGGCCAGTACCGGGCCGCAGACGGCCGCTTCCTGCCCGGTCGCCGGGCCGAACGTTCCGATGCGGCCCTGACGCTGCAACTTCAGCAGGCGATCATCCACGGCTCGGGCCAGGACCATCGCCCCGTACAGCCGCTTGAGGTCCTCAGAACCGAGGTCTGGCTCACGCTGTTGGTCTACCTTGCCGTTCTCGTCGAGGATCCGGAGGTGCGAGATACTGAACGTCCGGTCCTTCAGATCGAGCACATCCGTTTCTAGGTGGTTTGCCCGTTGCACTGGGAAGTCTCCGTTGATCGGCCCGTCGCCCTTTATCACATTTTAATGCGTCTGTCACCTCCGTTTGACCCGGATTTCACAGGTGGAGGGCATGATACGTGCACGATCTCCCTGTGATCCAGCCATTCTCGGCCAATCTGGCGGGAGCTGCCAATGGGTGACCGGTGAGTGCCGGCACCTCGCGTTTGGTTCGGCGGCAGACTCAGACGCGGTTCTCTCGGGCCGAAAATCACCACCAATGCAGGACTGCTGCTGTTTTGAAAACCGGACGGAGCGTTTCGCCTGACTGAGACAGGGGGGAGTGTGCAGCATTGGTCGCTGACCACATTGCGGGGCAAGCTGATCAGCATCGGGGCGAAGGTGGTCCCGCAGGCCCACTACCTCACCTTTCAGATGGCTGAGGTGGCCGCGCCGCGCGGGCTGTTCCTGATTGACAAAGAGGGCCTCGTGCGGCACGCTGTGATCGACGATCTGCCGTCGGTACGCAACGTTGATGAGGCGTTGCGGATGCTCGGCGCGCTGCAGTTCACCGAGAAGCCCGGCGAGGTCTGCCCGGCAAACTGGAAAGGCGGTGACGAGGGCATGAAGCCGACCGCCCAGGGTGTCGCCGAATATCTGGCTGAGCACGCGAAGTAACTGTATGGCCGACTGGGAATACGCACTGACGCTTGAAGGAGAAGAACATGGCCCTGGACGCCGTGGACAAGATTCTGGACTTCGCCATCGAAAATGAAGAGAGCGCGGCCAAGTTCTACACGGAGCTGGCGAGCAAGATGAGCCACGAGCACATGCGGGAGGTGTTTCTCGCCTTTGCTGCAGAGGAAAAGGGGCACAAGGCCAAGCTCCTGGCGATCAAGGCAGCCAAACAGATGTTGCCGGCAGAGCAGCGGGTCCTGGACCTGAAGATCGGTGATTATCTGGAGGATGTCGAACTCTCCGCCGACCTCGATTATCAGAGGGCTCTCACCCTGGCCATGAAAGCTGAGAAGGCCGCCTTCAAGCTATACCACACGCTGGCCTCGGCGACCGATGACCCCGCTCTGAAGGCGATGCTGCTGGGCCTCGCTCAGGAGGAGGCCAAGCACAAACTGCGGTTTGAGATCGAGTACGACGACGAGTTCCTCAAGGAGCTGTAAGGCGTTCGGACAGGGAGTGTGTGAGAATGACTAACTTGAAGGGAAGCAAGACGGAAAAGAACCTGCTTACCGCTTTCGCCGGCGAATCGCAGGCGCGGAATCGCTACACTTACTTCGCCAGCAAGGCCAGGAAGGAAGGCTTCGTCCAGATCGCGGACATCTTCGAGGAAACCGCCGACCAGGAGAAAGAGCACGCCAAGCAGTTCTTCAAGCTCCTCGAAGGCGGAGACGTGGAGATCCAGGCGGCGTTTCCGGCGGGCGTGATCGGGAGCACCGGCGAGAACCTGAAGGCCGCCGCCGGCGGCGAGCATCACGAGTGGGAAAGCATGTACCCGCAGTTCGCCGCGGTGGCCCGCGAGGAGGGCTTCACAGACGTCGCGAAGGTGTTCGCGGCCGTGGCCGTGGCCGAGAAGCAGCACGAGAAACGCTACCTCGGCCTGCTGGCGAACGTGGAAGCCGGCACGGTCTTCAAGAAGAAAGCGAAGGTCGTGTGGCGCTGCCGCAATTGCGGCTACCTGCACGAAGGCGCGGAAGCGCCGGCCGAGTGCCCCGCGTGTGCCCATCCCCAGGCGCACTTCGAGCTGCTGGCGGAGAACTGGTAGCGGTTCTGCATGGCGCCTTGAGGACTGAATGGCGTCGGTGTACTGGGGTAGCTCGCATGGCCAGGTGCGGCGGTATGCGGCCCCGGATCTGTTGTGCGCCTTGGCAAGGAGTGCCTGACAGGAAGAGGTGCGTGAGGAAAGGCCATGCATGCAGAGTCTGCTCATAGATCTGCGACCCAGCCCTGGACGACCCGCAGCGCGGCATTACACGCAGTATGCTTGTCAAGTGCCTGCCCAAAGACTGGCGCTGCCCGTGATGCCGCACGAGTGTCGCGCAGCGCGGAAGATGCCGGCCGAGAACACCGGAGGAATAGCTGCCGACCGCAACGTTGGCAGGAGCGTTTGCAGCAACCATCGATCGAGAGCATGCACTTATGGACGAAGCCGAAGTGAAGAAGTACGTCTGCGGCCCGTGTAGTTACGTCTATGATCCCGAGCGGGGTGACCCCGAAAACGGAGTCGCGCCGGGAACCCCATTCGAGAACCTGCCCGATGACTGGGTCTGCCCGAGCTGCGGCGCGCCCAAGGACGACTTCTTCCCATTGAGATAGCACGGCAACGTTGTTCCCGTCGCTCCGCCAGAACGGAGTACAGCAACCGTCGAGGAAGGTACAATGGGCAATCAGTTGCTTAGCTTCTTGGGGCAGTACCATCCGGTCACACAGGCGCTGCTGGCCACGCTATTTACGTGGTTGCTCACCGCGGCCGGCGCGGCACCGGTGTTGTTCCTCAAACGCTTTAACCAGAAAGTCATGGACGGCATGTTGGGGATGGCGGCCGGGGTCATGATCGCTGCCAGCTTCTGGTCACTGCTGGCACCGGCCATTGAGATGTCCGGCGGCGACTGGAAGCCCGCCGCGATTGGCTTCCTGGCCGGTGGCCTGTTCCTCTATCTGATTGACAAGCTTCTGCCGCACCTTCATCTGGGGCTCGAGATTGCCGAGGCTGAAGGTATCAAGACTTCGTGGCAACGCAGCACGCTATTGGTCGTGGCGATCACGCTGCACAATGTTCCTGAGGGGCTGGCGGTGGGTGTAGCCTTCGGGGCGGTCGCACACGCCGCGGACGCGGCCATGGCGCGGGAGATGATGCTCGGCTGCATCGCGCTGGCGATTGGTATCGGCCTGCAGAACTTCCCCGAGGGGCTCGCGGTAGCGATGCCGCTGCGGCGGGAGGGCATGGGGCGTGTCAAGGCGTTCATGTATGGGCAAGCATCCGGGGTGGTAGAGCCGATGGCCGGTGTGCTGGGGGCCGCGCTGGTGTTCTCGATGCAGGCGATTTTGCCCTACGCTCTGGCCTTCGCCGCCGGCGCGATGATCTTCGTCGTCGTTGAGGAGTTGATTCCGGAGTCACAACGTGAGGGATTCAGCGACTTTGCCACAGGCGGAGCCATGGTTGGCTTTGCCATCATGATGACACTGGATGTCGCGTTGGGGTGAGGCGGACAGGGGTTGCGGCGCTCACGATCGGCATTGGCTCGGTGGCGACCGCAGTGACAAGAACGTCGCGAGAAGAGGGACACCTGAACGGGAGACTGAAACGTGGATCTTGATGCTTTGTGGCTATCGCGGCTTCAGTTCGCTCTGACGGTGGGATTTCACTTTCTGTTCCCGCCGCTGACCATCGGACTGGCCTGGCTGCTGGTGCTGGTCGAGTGGCGGGGGTGGAGACGCGGCGACGAAGACTACATTCGTGCAGGCAGATTCTTCGGCAAGATCCTCGGGCTGACTTTTGTGCTCGGCGTCGCTACCGGGGTCGTCATGGAGTTCCAGTTCGGCACGAACTGGGCCGAATACGCGAAGTACGTGGGCGACATTTTCGGCGCGCCGTTGGCGGCCGAAGGTGTATTTGCCTTCTTCCTGGAATCGGCGTTCCTGGGACTTTATCTCTTTGGCCGCGATCGAGTGTCCAAGGGTACCCATTGGTTTGCATGCCTGATGGTCGCGGTCGGTGCGACGATCTCTGCGTTCTGGATCATCGTCGCCAACTCGTGGCAGCAGACGCCGGCCGGCTACGAGATCCGCCACGGACGCGCTGAACTGACCGACTTCGCGGCGGCCATGTTCAATCCTTCCACGGCCGATCGGTTCTTCCACACGTTCATAGCGTGTTTGATCGCCGGCGCTTTTCTCATGGCCGGCATCTCGGCGTACCTCATACTCAAACACAGAGCGGCGGAAGTGGCCCGCAAAACGCTGAAGATTTCGCTGATCTTCGGACTGATTGTGTCGGTGTTGGCGCTCTTCCCAACCGGTCACCACCACGCTCAACAGGTGGCACGCACGCAGCCGGAGAAGTTCGCAGCGATGGAGGGACTTATCGACGGGCAAACGCGCGCCCCGCTGACGGTCTTCGGCCTACCCTCAGAGGAGCCGCCCCGGCTAAGCCTCAAGATGGGGATTCCGGGCGTGCTGAGCTTGATGGCCTTCGGCGACGCCGACGCATATGTCCCGGGCATCGTGGACCTGCGGGAGCAGGGCCGCCCCACACCGCCCTTCGTGATTACATTTGTTTGCTTCCACACGATGGTGGGGCTGGGAACGCTCTTCATCGCCCTGACCGCCCTTGGCGTTTTCCTGCTCTATCGAAAGAGACTGTTCGAGACCCGCTGGTATCTGAGACTGCTCTTGTGGACTATTCCGCTGCCGCTGATCGCCTGTGAAGTCGGGTGGATTGTGGCCGAGGTGGGCCGGCAGCCATGGGTCGTCTACCGAATCCTGAAGACCGAAGAGGCCTACTCCGCAAACGTGACCGGCGGCGAGGTGCTCTTCTCGATCATCATGTTTGGCCTGATCTACCTCATGTTGGGCGTACTGTACGTCTTCATCCTGGCCAGAAACGTCAAGCGCGGTCCCGGACCGCTCCCGGCAAAGGAGGTACGGTAATGGACCTGAACACCACGTGGTTCCTGCTCATCTGGTTCCTACTTGCCGGCTATGCCGTTCTCGACGGGTTTGACCTCGGTGTCGGCGTGCTGCACTTGTTCGCCCGGAATGACCGGGAGCGGCGAACCCACATGAAGGCCATCGGTCCGGTCTGGGATGGCAACGAGGTCTGGCTGATAGCAGGCGGGGCGTGTTTGTTCGCCGCGTTCCCACCCGTGTATGCCACGGTCTTCAGCGGTTTCTACCTGGCACTGATGCTGGTGCTTTTCGGCCTGATCTTCCGCGCTGTCTCGCTGGAATTCCGTGGCCAGGTCGACAGTCCCGCCTGGCGGCGGCTCTGGGATTGGTCCTTCGGGCTCGGAAGCCTGATCCCCGCGATTGTCTTCGGCGTGGCGGTCGGTAACGTCCTGCGCGGCCTCCCGATCGAAGCTGATGGAACCCTGAACGTCCCCTTCCTCGCGCTCCTCAATCCCTACGCCGTGCTCATCGGCGTCCTCAGCCTGGTCACGTTCGTCATGCACGGGGCCGCGTTCCTGGCGCTGAAGACCGAAGGCGACCTGCAACAGCGCATGGCCCGCTGGACCATCGGCGGCTGGACGGTCTTCGTGGCGCTGTACTTGGTGGCTACACTGGCGACGGTCTTCGCAGCCCCATTCCTGTTTGATGGCATTCTGAGCAACCCGCTCTTCTGGATCTTCTTCCTGGCGTTGTTGGGAGCAGTCGTTTACCTTCCGGTCGCCAATCGGGCCGGGAAGTTCCTACGCGCGTTCCTGGCTTCCTCTGTCACGATTGTGGCCATGATCGGCCTGGCGGCGACGAGCCTCTTTCCCCGGATGGTTCCGTCCAGCATCGATTTGGCGAACAGCTTGACAATCTACAATTCCTCGTCCACGGCACGCACGCATACGGTCATGCTGATCATCACACTGATCGGCATGCCTTTAGTCATTGTGTACACCGCGTACATCTACCGGGTGTTCCGAGGCAAGGTGGTCATCAGCGAGGACAGTTATTGATTTGAGGAGACAAAGACTCGTGCAACGACAGCTCCAGAGCGCAGCAAGGGCGCTCTATGGGCGTCAAACAACGACGGTACAAGACCGGTTACAAAGATGATCGTTGGAATCTGTCGAGAGACGTTTCCGGGCGAGCGGCGGATCTAGCCGGTGGCCGGGCGTATGCCGGGGCACATGAACGTGCTGCTAGCCGGGGCGAACATCCCCTACAACAAACTTGCCGACAAGACGCTCGTACTCTTCAACGACGGCAAGAAGGCGTTCCGGAAGCTCATCGCCGCGGTGAAGGAGAGTTGATGGCCCCGCACGGACTTCGGGGCGTGGAGCAACCGTTCTCGAAGCGTTCGCGGTTACAGAACGAATGGGATTGTCTGACATGAAATACCGAACCGAACACGACACGCTGGGCGAGGTCAGGGTTCCGCACCAGGCGTACTACGGGGCGCAGACGCAGCGCGCCGTGGAGAATTTTCCGGTCAGCG
>CBFDDG010000278.1:0-6807 GCA_965603505.1 uncultured Phycisphaerae bacterium
GGCTCGCTTTCCGGTCAAGGGGCGGCCGGCCGAGTGTGACATCACCGACGAGCTGTTTGAGGCCTGCAGCAGCATTGTGCCCGGCATAGTCGATTCAATCGCCGAACTGATCGCCACCTATGACCCCGAGTTTCAAGAGCTTATCCGCTCGCGCGTGATTTTGGCCGGTGGTGGCAGCCAGATGATCGGTCTGCGCACACTGATTGAAAGGGGGATGGAGGAATTGGGTGGAGGCCGGGTGACTCATGTGGAAGAACCTCTGTTTGCCGGGTCAAACGGCGCGTTGAGAATGTCCCAGCGAATGCCGAAGCATTTCTGGAAGATGCTGGCTTGAAACAGAGGACAGCAACTGCATGCCAGATGTAGCGCCCGGTTGCCCAGTGTGTTCGGAACGGTCCTGAACGGCTGCTTCCTTCGTGTGAGTATGGGATGATGAACATCATTGTCTGCGTCAAGCAGGTTCCTGACACCGTCGAGGTCGAGGTCGACAGGGAGACCAATACGCTCATTCGCGAAGGCGTGGATGGTGTCATCAATCCCTTTGATCTGTACGCAGTTGAGGAAGCGCTCTGTCTCAGGGACCAGTATGGAGGCACGGTGACGGCTCTGTCCATGGGGCTTCCCCAGGTGGTCGCTGCGCTGCGCGAGACCATCAGCCTCGGAGTTGACAATGCCGTTCTGCTCAGCGACGGCGCGTTTGCGGGAGCCGATACGCTCGCAACTTCCTACGCCTTGGCCAGGGGCATCAGAACAATAGGCCGGTTTGACTTGGTAATCTGCGGCAGACAGGCCATCGACGGCGACACCGCGCATGTCGGTCCGGAGCTGGCGGAATGGCTGGGCGTCGCTCACGTCGGCTGCGTCAGGCAGATCCGCGAGGTAGCCGACGGATGCATGATCACGGAGCGCGTGACCGAGGACGGCCTGGAACGCATCAAGCTTCCGCTCCCCGGACTGATCACCGTTGCCAAGGGGATCAACGAGCCGCGCTTCCCGACCCTGAAAGGGATGATGCGCGCCATGAGGTCGGAGATTCCGATCTGGTCGGCGCAGGACGTCGCCGCCAACGTGAGCAGGGTCGGATTGAAGGGCTCTCCCACAAGGGTTGTCAGAACGTTCACGCCCGACCATCACAGACGAGGAGAGATCCTCGAAGGTACCACCGAGGAACAGGTAACGGGTCTGCTATGCAGGCTACGGAAAGCCGGATTATTGCAGGAAGGGACACCAAGTGGACCTGCGCGTCATCCTTGAAAGATGTACTGGCTGCCGGCTTTGTGTGCCGGCGTGTCCGCGCGGCGCCATCAGTGTGTTGGACAAGAAAGCCCGCGTCGATATGGCCAAGTGCGATCTCTGCGGGGCCTGCGTGAGTGCCTGCGGGAAGTTCAAGGCCATCGAGGTGATCGGTGAACTGGCGCCAACCGCCAATAAGAGCCAACACAGGGGAGTCTGCATATTCGTCGAGCAAAAAGACGGCCGAATAGCGAGCGTCACGCTCGAGCTCCTCGGGGAAGGAAGGAGGCTGGCCGACGAGCTCGGAGAACCGCTGAGTGCCATACTGTCGGGAGATCGGATCGAAAGGACCGCTCGGGATCTGATCTGCTACGGTGCCGACAGGGTCTACCTGGCGGAGCATCCGGACGGGAGGGCTTTTCGCGAAGATGCCTGTACAGAGGTAATGGTCCAATTGATCAAGGAACACAGGCCCGGTATTGTCCTGCTTGGCGCGACGGATGTCGGGCGTTCCCTGGCCCCGAGAGTGGCCAGCCGCTTGCGGACCGGTCTGACCGCGGACTGCACGGGGCTTGAGATCGACCGGGAAAGCCGGGACCTGGTACAGACCCGGCCGGCTTTCGGCGGCAACCTGATGGCCACTATCGTCTGCCCGAACCATCGCCCGCAGATGGCCACTGTGCGTCCCAAGGTCTTCAAAGCGGCCCGGCGAGACGAGGCGCGCGTCGGGCAGATCATCAAATACGACTACAGTCAGCAGTGTCTCGCCGTCGGAGCCGAACTCCTCGAGGTCGTTGAGAAGGTCACGCAAACAGCGTGCCTGTCGGAAGCGGACATCATAGTTGCGGGCGGGCTGGGCCTGGGAGATGCCGGGAACTTCAGAATTCTCGAAGAGCTGGCGCAGGTGCTGGGCGGCGCGGTCGGAGCCTCCCGCGCCGCCGTGGACGCTGGATGGGTTCCCTACGCCCACCAGGTGGGACAAACCGGCAAGACCGTGCGCCCGAAGCTGTATATTGCATGCGGCATTCGCGGCGCCATTCAGCACCTGGTCGGCATGCAGTCTTCCGAGATGGTTGTAGCCATCAACAAAGACCCAGGCGCACCGATTTTCGATGTGGCTGACTACGGCATTGTCGGAGACGTGCTTGAGATTGTCCCTGCCTTGACCAGAGAGTCCAGGAAGATGAAGGAATCGTCCGGCATTCTGGGACAGCGCGTTTCGGATCTTGAGAAAGTGGCGGTCACGGTCCCGGAAGCCGTGGGCCGTCCGCTTGATGACCTTGACCTTGTTCGTGACCCGCTCCAGCAGGCTGGTGTGTAGCGGGTGCCGGCAGTGAGCCGGGCAACTTCAGTCGGGCTGCTCATCCTTCCACCATTCGTGCCATCGCGCAACCAGACGCTGATGGGACTTCTCGTCCGCTGGAAGCGACTGGCTCATCTGCTTGCCGGTGATTGCTTCGATGGCACCAAGAGCAGCCTCCCTGATCGATTGCTCAGGATCGTTCAGGCGTTCAATGAGGGCGGACACCACTTGCCGGGAACGGAGCTTGCCCATCGTCTCGGCTGCCGCCAGACGGACCGAAACGCTGCTATCGGCCAAGAGCGGCAACAACCCCACAGCAAGTTCCTGCTGGCCCAGCCAGCCGATACAGGTGGCAACCCTCCGTCGGACCTCTTCGTCCTCGTCGGAGAGCATGCGTGTGAGCGCAGAGCCACTTTCCGCTCCGGCCAAGCGGTACAAGCCCCACACAGCGGCCAGCCGAACCGAACCTGCCGGGTCCGTCAGAGCGCGTTCAACCGCAGGCAGCCCTTCGTTCATCCTCAGCGTCGCCAGGGCCTTGACGCACTCCTGTCGCACCTGCGGGGATGGTTCGCGCGCCAACTGAGCAGCAAGAGCCCTGGCTGACAGATCATGGCGGACATTAGCTAGTGCCTTGGCCGCTTCTGCGCGCACAGTGGCATCTTGGCTGGCCATGTCAGAAAAAGCCCCCGTGAAAATCACCCTCTGGGCCGCGTCGGGGAAATCAGCCGCGCGCACTTCCTCGGGCAACACGTCTGGAGGGCTTGGTGGCTCAGCCCCAGTAACGAACCTCGGCGACTCCTGCACCTCAATTCCGGGCTTTCCCCCCTTATCCGCTCGACCAGCAGTCGCTTCCATCGAAGACCTGGCCTCCTCCCCAACCGCTGCTACTGCGACCTTCTCTCTACCGCGACCGGACATGACGGCCTCTTCCGCTGTCCGGACAGCACTGACGTCTGACGACAACGCAGGCCGCGCATACTTCTCCCCACTGCGTGCCTTCGCCAGCTCGCCTTCCCACGCGGCGACCTCGGATTCCAGCGCGGCCACCCGCGCCTTCAGGGCGTCTTCCCGGGCCGTCGCCTGGTTGGCCTCACGCCGTGCTTGCTCCAGATCGGAAGCCAGAGCGTCTCTCTCTGCCTGGAGAGCGCTGAGCCGCGCTTCCAGCCGAGATCGTGCTTCTTCCGCCGCGCTGCGCGCTTCCTCCACTTCAGCAATCCGGTCTCGTTTCTTCGCTTGTGGAGCCCCGGACTGTGCGGCCAGCCGGGACCGAACCTTCTCTTCCTCGCCGAGGGCTTCCACCAGCTCACGCAGGGCCGCGGCGAGATCGGATTCCAGCGCAGCCACGCGCGCCCTCAGGGCACGTTCCCGGGACATCGTCTCGTCGGCCTTGTACCGTGTATCCTCAAGGTCGGAGATTAGGCGTTTCCTCTCTGCTTGCAGGGCCTTGAGCTGTGATGCGAGCAGAGACTGTGCCTTTTCCGCCGCGCTCCGCGCTTCCTCCATTTCATGCCGTGCCGCGGCGAGATCGGATTCCAGCGCAGCCGCCGGCACGCTCAGGCCTGCGTTTGCTCTGTGGGCAGGCGCATCGGGCGCAGCCTCGATTCGCTCATCCGTAGGCAGCGCAGGTTCCGTGAGAGGCCGAGTAAGCAGATCTCCCACCGACGTCACGCCCCCAACGCCGGCCCGGGCAACCTTCCTGCCAATAGCCGTCGTCGTTCCGACGAAGGCACCGGCATGCTTGGCTGCCGCCCCGACGATTCCCAAACGCTTCGGCCTATCGTTGGCCATTACACTGCTTTCCTAGACACTAGAAGACAAGAAGATTGTCGGGAGCAATGAACCTTCTCCAGGACCTTCTACTGACCAGGCAAAGTCGCGTTCTAGTCTCTAGTTTCTAGCCTCTAATGTCTAGGAGGTCCTGCTTGCTCCGACGCTACGACGGGCCTTTCTCTGCCGCCAGCGTCTGTCTGATGCGAAGCCCAACCCGCTTGCCGGCAGCCACCGCGGCACCAATCAAGGCGCCGGCCCGCTCCGCAATCCGGTTTGCCGGCCGCCCCTCGGCCATCATGTCACTGACGCAGTCCCCGGTTTTCTTGCCGGCAGCCACCGCAGCTCCAACCAGGGCACCAGCATGCTGGGACACAACTCCAACGATCTCCGAACCTTCCAGCTTATCGTTTTCCATAGTCGTATCGGGTTCCTAGACCTACGTCAAAGAGAAAAGCCGCCCACGGATGCTATGCCTGGTGGGGACTTCTAGTTCCCTTCACGCCAGGCTCTCTCCCAAGCCAAGCTCGGCCCTCGGCTCGGCGGCCTTCTTGGACTTCGTAGCGCTCTCGTATCCCTTCTTGAAGGCTTCTTTTGCCCCTGAAGCCATCTCACGAGTTTTCGTATACAGCTTATCCAGAGCTTCGGGACACTTCCTGCGAACGACTTCCACCCCCACGGCGCCGACGAATACCCCACCCAATATGATTCCCAGGGTCTTGATCATGCCGTACTCCTTGAATGGACTCTTTGCTTACTCATTTCGGCCTCGTCTTCTTCGTCCTCATCCTCCGTTCCTTCGCCGCTGTGACGCTTTGTTGCTTTCCCGTTCGCCTCCGCTCCCCGGGTTCCGAGACAGCACTCGTGTCGGGCAACACGGGCGGTTCCGCCTCGGCAACCGGTTTCCGAGGCTCCTGCTCTTCAAGCGCTGTCCCCTCGTCCGGCCGAGCAGCGGTCGCTTCCAGCGGGGAATCGGCCTCCTCCGCCGCCGCAGCCACTGCGCCCTTCTCTTCCGATTTCGATGAGTACAAGGAACCCACAAGGCGCCTTGCGGCATCTTCCACTTTCTCCACCAGTTCCGGCTTGCTTGCGCGGAGCACCTCGGCTCCCACCGCACCCAGGACTGCGCCCAAGAGTGCCCATCCAATCAATATCATTTGCGACTGGTCTCCTACCGCATCACGGTGTCAGAAGGACAAGCAGTCGAAGCAAGCATCGAATTCGACCGCCGGTTCGGTGATTCGCCGGTCGCGGCGCCGTGTACGTAGACGATCGGCGGACCCGCGACGTCCTTCTCGCGCACGATCTTTCTCCGGTACGGTTCCCTCATTTCGCCACGCACGCGGTCGAGTTCGCCGACGAGGGCGTTATCCGTTACCTGTCACGAAGACGCCGCCACGACACCGGCGGACCCCGTGATCAGGACTCCTTCTTCTGTCCGGCGTCTTCCTCGAGTTTCGCGATGCGCTTCCCCTGCTTCCCGAGCTTGACCAAGGACACGATTTCTCCAACTACCAGAGCCAACAGGATAATTGGACCGAGATTCACTTTGCACCTCTCGATTTCTCAATTGTACCACACGTTCGCACATGCCCTCGAAAGAACTCGCGGCCGTGCCACTCTCACGTTCTCTGGATCACCGTAACGTCTCCTACGGCTGATCCGCCTTCGGCTTCTTCTCGCCGGAGGTTACCAGACTCGTCAGCCCCACCACAATCAGAGCTCCCGCCGCAATCATCAGTGCCGTTCCAAGTGAGAGGCCGAGAACAGTGCCCGCGGCCGCGTACGTATGCCCATTTCCTAATCCGAGGCCCAACCTCCCCAGAGACAGCGCCGAGCCCATGTTGCCTTCCGCAGCCATTGTCTCTCCTTTCTGAGATCCGGTTCAATCACTTGGCTCGTGACGGGCGTTCTTCTTTGAAGAAAAGCTTGTGCCAGATTTTCAAGCTGGCATACGCAGCCGCGACTCCGGCAGCTACCGGCACAAGAACCGCGGTTCCCAGAGCAAGGGAGGATGCCGCCACGGCTTTGGCCGCGGCAACTCCCAAAGTCGTAGAGAGTCCCAAGCCGGCCGAACCCTTCACAGTGTCTTTAACCGCTTGCTTGCCGGATTTTTCGTTTTTCCCATACTTCACTATGTTCGATAGGCCGTAAAACACCGTAGCCACGGCCCCTACTGTCATGCCTGCTGCCAGGGGAGTGAGCAGAACTCCTGCTGTGGCGGCGCTTCGCTTCGTCCCTTGGTCCAGAAGCCCCCTACTGATGTTTGCCGCACCCGAAGAGGTCCCCGTCAAACCGCCCGAAGTACCACCCGTTAACGACACGGCTGACGAGGTGGTCTTCACGGAGCTCCCGCTGGTCAAAGCCGTGGGCGACGAGGCGGTCTTTATGGGGCTCCCGCTGGTCAAAGCCGTGGGCGACGAGGCGGTCGTGCAGCTAAGATCTTTTAGCCTCATTTGGCTTTCCAAAGACGTGAGCGAGGAAGCGGTCATCACCGGGCTTTT
>CBFDDG010000279.1:0-6806 GCA_965603505.1 uncultured Phycisphaerae bacterium
AACCTGGCCAAGGTGTTCGAGATCACCCTGAACAACGGCACCGATCCGGCAACCGGCGCGACGCTGCTTTCGGGGGACGGCGATTTGACCACCTTCACGAGCGCGGAACAGATCATAAAGGCGTACAAGCGGCAGCTTCGCTACTACATGGGGCTGCAGGTCATCGTGGAGCACATCAGTGATGAGATGCACATCCTCCATGACCAGAATGCGTTCAGGTCCTCCCTGGTGCACGACTGCATCGAACGGGGCAAGTCCCTCATTGAGGGCGGGGCCCGGTACACCGCGGATGGCGGTCCTACTGCCGGCGCCGTGACGGTGGGTGATTCCTTAGCCGCCATCCATTATGCTCTTTTCGACAAGAAGCTTCTTACTCCCGAGCAGCTCATCCATGCCATGCACTCAGACTTTGAGGATGAGAACACATCTCCTACTGGGCCTGAGATCCGCCAGATGCTTATCAACAAGGTGCCCAAGTTCGGCAACGACGATGATTATGCGGACAAGTGGACGGTGGAGATCGATGAGTTCCTCGGCTCCACCTACCAAAAGGAGTTCAAAAGTTCCCGCTACGGCAAAGGCCCGGTCCCGGCGAGCTTTGCGTTGAGCCTGAGCTCGGTCACCGGCAATGTCGCCTTCGGCAAGTCGGTGGGGGCGCTTCCCAATGGGCGGAAGGCCGGCGCTCCGGTGAACAACGGCGTGTCCCCGGCAAACGGCTCCGAGCAGCACGGCCCAACTGCGGTCATCAATTCCGAGGCCAAGCTGCCGAGTATCTGGTTCCAGAAGGGCTCCATTTTCAACATGCGGCTCTCCGCGGACACTCTCACGAATGAGGAGGGGCGAAATCGCGTGCTCGCGCTGGTGAAAACCCATTTCAAGAACAACCAGTACCATATCCAGTTCAACGTGTTGGACAACGAAACACTGGTGGAAGCCCAGGAGAAACCAGAAGAGTACCGGGACCTCATGGTGCGCATTGCAGGCTACAGCGCTTTCTTTACACCGCTGAACCGGGAGCTGCAGAACGACGTCATCGAGCGCATGAAGTTTGAAATGAAGAAGTAAGGGCGGGCAATCAGCCTGAAGCGACAACCACATCGATGCCGAACGATTCGAAGCCTTGCCTGCTGTACCGATCAATGCCCGCGTCGGTAATGAGTACGTGAACTGCGGAGAGATTCCCAAGGGTAGCGAACGATGTCCTGCCGATCTTCGAGGAATCGGCGAGCAGGTAGACTGTTTTAGCCGCCCGTATCATGGCCCGTTTCACCGGCAGATCGCTCAGGCCGGGGTAAGTGAGCCCGGATTCCAGTGATATGCCCGCGGTGGCCAGAAAGAGCTTGTCCACGGACACGCTGTTAAAGAGAGTCGCCGCATACTCACCGGTGAGCGAGAGCGTGGGCGCCTTAAACTCCCCACCGGTCACGAGAATGGTGAATGATGGAACCGACCCGACAATCAACGCTATGTTCAGTGCGTTGGTCGCGATGTGCAAGCCGCGTTTGTCCAGCAGATTCCCGGCGAGCTCGGTGACGGTGGAGCCGGAGTCCAGAATAAGAGTGTCGTAGTCGCTTACGAGCTCGGCCGCTTTCTTGCCGATCAGCCGTTTCTGCTCGGCGTTCTCGCTGTGGTGCAGGGTTTGTGAACGCACCAGAGCGTCTATACCCCGCAGGTAAGCTCCGCCGTGGTCGCGAATCACCAGGCCTTGATTCTCAAGCTTCTCCAGGTCGCTGCGGATTGTGGGCTCGGAAACGGAAAACGTCTCACTCAGTGCCGAGACTCGCCCGCTCCCTTCTTCCCGGATGAGTTCGTAGATCTGGCGTCGGCGGTCCTCTGCGAGCATTGGCTTTTCCTACAAGCTCACCAAGTGGTCCATATGCCGGCGCCACGCCGCGTACCCAGTCTGCGCCGGGGTCTCAACAGATCCCGAATGCGCTGGTTCTCGCACCCGTTCAGCCAGGGCAAGGGAATTTACCTCGCCGATCCCGCTATAGATTCCTGCACCGATTCCGGCTAACAGTGCCGCCCCCAGCGCCGTGACGTCCGGGAAGATGAACGTGTGGACAGGCAACCCGAGCGTGTCGGCCATCCACTGCATCACGAACTCGTTTCTGCTGATCCCGCCGTCGGCCCTGATGGACCGGCAATGGATTCCGGTTTCCTCGGCTATTGCATCCACGATCGACCGAATCTGGTAAGGGATGCACTCCAGCGCAGCCCTGACTATGTGCGCCTTGGACGTCCCGAAGGTCAGGCCGGCGATGGATCCCTTCGCGTCCATCTTCCAAAACGGCGCACCGAGCCCGGCGTGTCCCGGAACCACGCATACCCCGCCGGTATCCCCGACACTGTGCGCAATCTCGTCAAGGCGTGACGGGTCGTCGAACAGCGCCAGATCTCTCTGCAGCCAGTTCAGCACCGAGCCGGCACTGACCACGATTCCCTCCAACGCATAATCGGTGCGACCGGGCAGACCGAAACCGATTGTCGTCATGGCGGAAGGGGAGACCGAGGGCGCAGTGTCACCTGCGTTGATGAGGATGGAGGACCCTGTGCCCAGCGTCGCCTTTGCTTCACCGGGCTGGTAGCAGCGCTCGCCGAACAGGGCGGCGTGGGAATCTCCGATCATCGCGGTAATGGGAACAGGAGTGTCAAAGATCCCTTCAAAGGTGGATTCGGAAAATTGATGCGCAGATGGGTACACCCCGGGCAGGCGAAGTGACGGCGCTCCAAGGATCCCGGCGAGTTCCTCGTCCCAATCCAGCGTATGAATATTGAACAGCAATGTCCGGGATGCGTTTGTCTGATCAGTCGCGTATACCCGTCCTCCGGTCAGACGGTGGACAAGCCAGGTGTCAACGGTCCCGAAGTGCGCGTCGCCGGCGTCATGGGAGGCACGGACAGACGGGACATTGCGCAGCAGCGAGGTGAGCTTGGTGCCGGAGAAGTATGGGTCAAGGATGAGTCCCGATCGGTCGCGAATCTCGGGCTCCGCCCCCGCCTCCTTTAGTTCGTTGCAGATGTCCACCGAACGCTTGCACTGCCAGACCACTGCATCGTAAAGCGGGCCATTGTCGTCCCACAGCACAAAAGTTTCCCGTTGATTGGCGATGCCCGCACAGGTGATCTCACCGCGTCGTATAAGGGCGTAGGTCTCCAGCTTCCGCACGCAAGCAGCCACCGAATCAATGACACTGCGATAGATCGCCTCCGGGTTCTGTTCCGCCTTCCCGTCCGGGGTGTATTTTGTATGCAGCGGTGCTGAGGCACTTGCCACCTCGTGGCCTGCCAGCGAAAAGATGATCGCCTTGGTGCTGCTGGTACCCTGATCAATCGCAAGAATGTATCGGGACACTTATCCCTCCGAAAGAAGCGCGCTCATCATCCGAAACAGGCCGGATTCCGAGATTCCGTAGTGACTCAGGATCTCGTCCTGAGATCCGCTGACCGTGTATTCGTCCGGAATTGCCGCTACGCGATACCGGGGCGCGAGGCCGGCCTCCAGCAACACGCGCGCGCAGGCATCACCAAGGCCGCCGTGTTCGGAGTGCTCTTCCACAGCCACCACCGCACCGACGGATCGACCCACCGTGCAGACAAGCTCCACATCCAGCGGCTTGACCGTGTGCATGCTTACTACGGAGACCGACGCCCCGGTCTTGGCCAGGGCGTCTGCCGCCGCGAGCGCCCGCCACACGGTTTCACCGGTGGCGATGAATGCACCGTCGCTCCCGTCGCGGATAATCCGTCCTTTCCCGAATGAGAACTCTACGCGGCGGGGGAGATCAGGGACGGGCTTCTTGCCAAAGCGAATGTAGACCGGCGAGTGGGCGTCCGCCGCCGCGCGCAGCGCCTCGCGGGTCTCCCAATTGTCTGCCGGCGCCACAACGGTTATGTTGTGTATCGCGCGCAGCGCGGCAAAGTCATGAAGCGAGTGATGGGTGGAACCGAGCGCCCCGTAGCTCACGCCCGCACTGATCCCAACCAGAATGACCGGGCGATCGGAGTAGCAGACGTCGTGCTTGATCTGTTCAAGGGAGCGGGTTGCCAGGAAGCTGGCAGGAGAGACGGCGATGACCGTTCTGCCGCCGGCCACGAGTCCCGCTGCTACGCCCACGAGATTCTGCTCGGCGATCCCCACCTCAACAATCCGGTTCGGCATCCGGGAGGCAAAGGCAGAGAGTCTCGCCGAACCACGGGAGTCACTTGTGACGACCAGGAGTGACGGATCTGCCGCTGCCAGCTCTTCCACGATCTCGGCGAACACTTCGAGGTTGGCCCTACCGGTTCCCGGATCCGTTGCACCACTCATGGAAGCACCTCCAGCTCCCGCATTGCCAATTCATATTGATCGCGACTCGGCACCTTGTGGTGCCAGTCTACGCGGCCCTCGATGAAACTGATGCCCTTGCCCTTCACGGTATCTGCGATGAGCAGCCCTGGCTGCCCCTCGGCGAACGGCAGGTCGCCGAGAGCTTCCACGACCTTTGCGATGTCGTGCCCGTTTGTCCGGCGCACGGCCCACCCAAAGGCAGACCACTTGTCTTCCAGTGGCTCCAGCTCGTTGACCTCGGCCGTACCGCCGGTGATCTGCAGTCGATTCCGATCAACTATGGCTACCAGGTTGTCCAGCTTGTAGTGGGCGCCGCTCATGGCCGCCTCCCAGTTGGAGCCCTCGGCCAGCTCACCGTCACCAAGCAGGCAGAACACTCGCGACTTTCGATTGTCCAGCTTTGCAGCCAGCGCCAGGCCGACGGAGACGGAGAGTCCGTGCCCGAGCCCCCCGGTGTTGTGCTCCACACCCGGCACCTTCCGGCTGGGGTGGCCGATGAGCCGCGTCTGGAAGCGGTTTCCGGTCCGGAGCTCCGAGCGGTCGAAGAAGCCCAGATCGGCCAGCACAACGTAGAGGGCTTCCACGCTGTGCCCCTTGCTCTGGATGTAGACATCACGCTGCAGGGATTCCCAGTTCTCCGGCGAGATATCCATGATGGCGTTGTACAGCACGTTGATGATGTCTATACAGGAGAGCGATCCGCCGGTGTGCCCTGCCCCTGCTTGATAGATGAAGGTGAGGATGTCTCTCCGGTAGGAAACGGACTTCCGCTTCAGTTCATCAAGCGTCATGCCGGTAGGTGTCCCACTTCAGATACCTTGTGAATGCCTCGGCGAGTACGTCCGCCGTCTGAGAGCGGGTCATCACCACATGATGCTCAAAGCCATTGGAGCAGATGTGGCGAAGGAGGTCTTGCAGCCGGGGCACCTCAACTACTGCTCGGGTTCCAAACGTATCCAGCTCGTCGTTTGTGAAGGAACCTTCACCGACATAGGCCCGGATGATTCCCGCAGTATCGTCGGTGGACAGCCGTCCGAATGTCATCGGCCCTTCCGGTGCGCGACCCTCCAGCGCGCCGACGGTATTCTGTTCCCCGACCGAAGTCCCGAGGATCGGTGCAGTGCCTATGGTCGCCCGGTCGCCTATTAGGGACTTGGCCCAGTTTCCGCAGTGGAAGAAGACGCATTTGTTCTCCTCATCCGCGTAGTTGTTGTTCCAGTCCACAATTCCCGCAGGAGATCCGGCGGCGTGCTGCATGGCGTACATCGTGAGGGCGCCGGTGATGTCCACTTCGCAGGCGCTCGGGAGCATCTCCTCACTGAGCATGCTCATGATTGTGCACGGGTTTACACCCAAGTTCTCTTGAATGGAAGTCCAGCACTGGAAGGCAAGAGCGTCTATGGCGTTCTGGGTTGTCCAGTCGCGCAATACTACGCCGAGCTTGGCCATGGTCACCATCCGCTCTCTGGCGACCAGATTCGTGGAGGCATAGCCCGATATTCTCTCGATTTCAGCAGTAATCTTCGGGTCGCCGTCCTCCAGCTTGTTTATAGAAGCAAAGATTTCGGAGAGATCGACCGTTGAGACCGAGATTTCGTGCCGTTCCAGAATCTTCTCGCTGTAGCGCACCGTGTTGAACGCGCTCGGTCTGGCTCCGACCGCGCCGAGGCGGACATGGTGCATCCTGGAAACCACCCGACAGACAGCGAGAAATCTCAACAGATCTCTGCGAAATGACTCCGAGTTAATTGCGGCAACGTGCTTCGTCGTCAGTGAGAACGGGATCCCATACTGCCTAAGATTGTTGCACACGGAGATCTTGCCGCAGAAACCATCCCGCCGGGTTGCCGGTTCGAGTTGCGTGAGCTCATCGGGATACGCCTGCACCAGGACGGGGCAGTGAAGCCCTGATATACGAATGGTGTCTGCGACGCCCTTCTCGTCTCCGAAGTTTGCCAGGACAACCAGGATGCCGTCAATGGCGTCGCGCTTGGCCTTGAAGAGATCGGCACACCTCTGCGCGTCGGCAAAGGTCTCGATGCCGCCAAGCTTGGTATCCAATTCCGACACCATGACGGGGTTGATCTCCAGCTCTGCAAAAAGAGCTGCCACATCGTTTCGCGCTTCCGTCACCAGGTGGTCGGGGAAGAAGTCTCTATTGCCAAAGATGACGCCAATATTCTGCATGGGATCTCCTTTTGTTTTTTTTCGATAATTATCGTAAACGAAAATAAAAGAAAGTACAACAGCGGTGTTTCCGGCATCCGTAACCATCAGAAGACCTTGTCCCAGGGAAACCCGTACTTCGCGCATTGATCTTCCTGGCCGTTGACGCTCACTTAAATTTCACCCTCTGTGCTCAGATAAAGTCCCCCTTTCATTCTCACGATCTTATGTAAAAGTATAAAAAAAACTGCAGTATCGAGTGTTCCTCTTGCTGTACGCTTATGGGAGCAGTTCCAGAGGACATTTT
>CBFDDG010000280.1:0-6792 GCA_965603505.1 uncultured Phycisphaerae bacterium
CTAAGGACATGCCCAAGCTCTTGTGCTTTCCGGCACTCATGCCTATTATGATACGGCACGCGGCCCGAAATCAAGGAAGGATAAAATGGACAATTCGAGAAGTCACACGCTGTTTGCCGTCACGATGTCGGCGATCTTCGTTCTCCAGTTCGCTTCAGGCGCGACACGCGAGCGAACGAACGCAGCCGCAACGCCTTTCATCCACGTGACCGACCTGTACCGTCCCCACATCGACCCGGACGATCACTGGGACCTGGCCTGCGTCTACGCCCTGGCCCACCGCGGCGATATCGACCTCAAAGCGATTGTCATCGACTATCGGCCCGCCGACCGACCCGGGCACAATCCGGATATCGCGGCCGTCGCCCAGATGAACCGGATCACGGGCCTGTCCGTCCCCGTAGTCACCGGCTCGCCGAATGCTGTTAAGTCGCGTGACGATGCCCAATCGTGCGCCGGCATTTCGGAGCTTCAGGCGGTGCGGATGATTCTCGACGTGCTCCGTGCGTCCGAGCGACCCGTTGTCATCACGGTAACGGGATGCAGCCGGGACGTCGCCGTCGCCGGCAGACAGGCACCCGGTCTCTTTGCCCGGAAATGCGCCGGGATCTACCTCAATGCCGGCACGGCCCTGCGCGAGCCGGACCTCTCCGCAAAAGTCGAGTACAACGTCACGCTCGATAAGGCGGCCTACGCGACGGTTTTCGACCTGCCGTGCCCCGTGTACTGGATGCCCTGCTTCGAGGGAACGGAATCCGACGGCGGGCCGGCCGTGCGTGAGTACGCCTCCCATTACAGGTTCCGCCAGGGTGAGATTCTCCCGCATCTACCGGCACGCGTGCGGAACTATTTCGGTTACGCGCTTGGCCGCCGCAGCGACCACAATTGGCTCGGCTACCTGGAAGGGACGCCGGATACGGCCTTGCTGGCCGAACACAGCGACAAAGACAGACATATGTGGTGTACGGCCGGCCTTCTGCATGCCGCCGGCTATACGGTTACACGCGAAGGAAAGACTCTGCGACGCACCGAAGCACAGAATTCGGCCGTCTTCGATTTCGACCCGATTGAAGTCACGTGCGCGGAAAGCGGGGTCACCAAATGGTACCCCGGTTCACGTTCGAGCAGCCGCTTCATCCTTCACGTTCGCGACAGGGAAACCTATCAGGCGGCTGTGACGAAAGCGATGAAAGCCCTTCTCACGCAATTGCCGTAGACGCGCAGCGCTGTCCGTCCGAATGCGTGCCGCCGGTCCCGGTCCCGATGAAATAGGAGCGAGGCCCTCCTTGTAGAGAGCCCCGCTCGGTTTGAACGATCTGTGCGGCCTGTCCGGACGACCAGGCCATCTATGACTGTGGGCCGGCGGTCGGCCTAAATGTAGCCCTGCTGCACCATCGCATCGGCGACCTTGACGAAGCCGGCGATGTTGGCGCCGCGGACGTAATCGACGAAGCCGTTCTCCTGCCCGTACTTGACACAATTCTCATGGATGGAACGCATGATGGTCTGCAACTGCACGTCCACCTCTTCCCGCGAGCGCCGCATGCATCCGGAGTTCTGATTCATCTCGAGGCCTGAGACCGCGACGCCGCCGGCATTGGCCGCCTTGCCCGGCCCGTACAGAATCTTCGCATCGAGGAAGACGTCCACGGCTTCAGGCGTGCTCGGCATGTTGGCCCCTTCGGAGACACAGTAGCATCCATTCTGCACCAACTGCCTGGCCTCATCTTCGTCGATCTCGTTCTGAGTGGCGCTGGGAAACGCCAGATCGCAGGGAACACCCCACGGGCGCTTGCCCTGCAGGTACTGGCTCCCTTTGAATCGCTCGGCGTACTCGCGGATGCGGCCTCGGCGAACGTTCTTCAACTCCTGCACCCACGCGAGCTTCTCCGGGCTGATCCCGTCCGGATCGACGATCGTGCCGTCCGAATCCGACAGCGTGACGACCTTCGCTCCGAGAGCGTTGAGCTTTTCCACCGTGTACTGGGCCACATTGCCGCTGCCGGAAACCGTGGCGGTCTTGCCATTGGCGCTCTCGCCGCGTGTGGCCAGCATCTCACTGGCGAAGTACACCGCCCCGTACCCCGTCGCCTCCGGACGCAGGTTCGAGCCGCCCCAGCCGACGCTCTTGCCGGTCAGAGTCCCATTGAAGCGATGGGTCAGCCGGCGGTATTGCCCGAAGAGGTATCCGATCTCCCGCCCCCCGACGCCGATATCCCCTGCCGGGACATCCATATCAGGACCGATATACCGGTACAGTTCGGACATGAACGCCTGGCAAAATCGCATGACCTCCGCATCGCTGCGCCCCTTCGGGTCGAAATCAGAACCTCCTTTGCCGCCCCCCATGGGCAGCGTCGTCAGACTATTCTTGAACACTTGCTCGAAGGCCAGGAACTTCAGGACGCCGAGAGTAACCGTCGGATGGAACCGCAGGCCCCCCTTGTACGGGCCCAGCAGACCGCTCATTCGAACGCGATAGCCCCGGTTTACATGGACCTGTCCGCCGTCGTCCGCCCAGACGACCCGGAATATGATCAGGTTCTCGGGCACGACCATCCGATCCAGAACCTTGCCCTCGCGATAAGCACGGGTATCCTGCACGATGGGCATGACAGATCCAGCCACTTCCCGGACGGCCTGATGGAATTCCAGCTCGCCGGGCGATTGTGCGACCACGCGCGCCATAAAGTCATCGACCAGATTTTCCACCGCCGACAAATCTTCGGTTCGTGATAATGAGACAGTCATACGTTCTCCTCTTGCTTGCATCACATGGTTGGGCGTCTTGGAACATTTGCGGCACCGATGCCGCGAACGTCGTCGGATACCTCACTGTTTTCTGTCACAAATCCTCTGGATGGAATCCAGATAATGCTTCAGCAGCCAGAACTTCTCGAGGAATTCAGGCCACCCGCACGCAGGGACAAACCCTTCTTTCGCCTTCGGCACGATCTCCCCGCTACCGGTGGCCATCCGTTTGAACTCGCTCCACATCTCGGTCCAGACTTGGTTGGCGTCCTGAGAGACGGACCCGGCGACCTTCAGCAGATGCTCGAGCTCCGCCGCAGGCGGAAACGCCTGCCCCGTGGGCCGCTCCTTCGCCGCATGAGCGACGGACGCCTTCCTCTGCGGTTCAGCGGGCATATAGCAATCTCCCAATCGTCAACGACAGCCGCCCGTGGGACGCAAACGGCAACCCGCGCGCACTCACCCGGACGAAACGCTGCGCATTGTAGCCGAAAAGGACGATAGACGAACCCCAACAGAATACCCATATATACCACATGGTTTGTAGGGCTATAATAGCCCAGTTATACCCATATCTGCCTCACTACGCCTTACAGTGGACATGGCCTAACTCTGGACTCATGTCTTCGCAACTCCCTTTAGAGTAAATCTTTACATTCAATCTTGGTAGAATCCAAGAAAGCCTTGCATTTTAGGTGATTTTCCGGCATCATGGATAGGTTCGATTCCGAGCTTCGCGAAAGCATGTGCATTAGATGGGTATTCGTTATGGCCAAGATTCCTGCTCGCACCGAGTTGTTGAAGCAAGTCAAAGCCCTGCAGAAACGTGTGGCGACCCTGGAGGCCGCGCCGGCCGGCTCGCATTCTCAGACGGAACTCGAACTCGCCCTGCGGGAGCGAATCAAGGAGCTGGACTGTCTGTACACGATCTCCACCTTTCAGGAGATGCATTTCCACGCGCCGGACCGTTTCCTCCAGAGCGTCGCCGATTGCCTACCCAAGAGTTGGCAATTCCCCGAGCACGCGTGCGCTCGCATCGTCTACGGGGACAAGCAGTACATCACGAAGGGGTTCGCCAAGAGCAAATGGCGAATGGCTGCGGACATCGTCATCGACAGGCGCCCCTCCGGGGTCGTGGAGGTCTTCTACCGGAAAGTCGTTCCCACGCCGGCGACCGGTCCTTTTCTGAAGGAGGAATACGTTCTGATCCGGGCCGTGGCCGAACGCGTCAGCAGCGTCCTCATGCACATGAAGGCCCTGTCCGACCTGCGCGCCGCGCACCGGGCCATCCAGCGGGAACACCAGGCGCTCCAGGAAGCCAATATCACCCTGCGGACGATCCTCTCCCGGCTCGAAGAGGAAAAGCAGGAGATCAAGGCATCGATCGCCGCCAACATCCAAAAGGTGATTATGCCGATCGTCTTTGAACTGGAACTTGAGGTCACGGGCCGACAGCGCTCCTATGTGACCCTGCTGCGCCGCAGCCTCCACGAAATCACCTCCCCGTTTGTCAGCCAGATGGCCCGGGACCACGTCCAACTAACGCCCGTCGAGATCGCCATCAGCACGATGATTCGCAACGGGCTTTCGACGAAGGAGATCGCACAACTGCGGTGCATCTCGCCGGCCACGGTGCGCCGGCATCGCGAGAACATCCGTCGCAAGCTCGGACTGAAGAACCGGAAGGCCAACTTGGCGACCTTTCTTCAGGCCTCCACCCCAGGCGAATCAGCCCCTGTCGAAACGACTGCGCCGCATCCGGAACCGATTCCCGAGGAAATCCCCTCCTTCGACCATTGGGATACCCGCGCTCTGCCCGGATCAGAGCAGCAACCGTTCCCGTAGAGGCCATCGGCGCTCCCACGTGATTTGCGGTCGTGCAGGCTCCTCTTCGAAGTCTCACGCGTCCGGGGCACTTGTCGATCATACCGCCGTCGGCACGGTGCGGCCGCCACACATGCAACGGGAATGGATACAATCCGTGGAAAGGGTAGAATGCTGGTGAATACAGCAGTCGCCGGCTTTCATCAGGATGGTGTATGCGTCGAGGAATCGCCACCTTCACGCTGGATACGGGCCGGTGCCCGCCGTGGCTGTTCCAGCGGATGGTCAAGCTGGGCCGGGAGATGACGCGCGTCCTCGTCGCCGAGGTGATCTACGACGCCAATCCCTCCTACGAAGACCCGGGCCGTTACTCCTTCGCCCACGGCGGCAAGGACGCCACCCCCTACCCCGTCGACCGGACGACCTACGACCAGACCGCCGAAGCCCGTCCGCCACAGTCACATGAGCCCCAACGACAAGGACCAAGCCCTCAGACGCCTCACAGGCTCCCAAGGACCGTGAGCAATCAGGTCCTCATGGAAACTTCATCCGCCTCACTACTCGCCTTGACAGCCTCGTACTTACCGAACACAAATCAACGGCACTGCTATGCGATGGTCCTGGCCAGATGCGACGGAAAGCTATGGCGCGCTGCGTTGCGGATGGGCTACCGCAGTTGGTCAAGACGCCACCGAGCCGCAGCCAAATCGGCCTCTGCAAATAGAGGCTTGAATTCCGGCTCCAACATGATTGACTCCACAGACAGCTTTGGATATCCCATCGCAACTATACGGCGAATACCATCTTGGATCTCACCCGACCTAACAAGACGCTCGGCCGTCCCTTTCCCACCGTACCGGTTGAGCATTTCCGTGATCCGAATAGGATTGTAACCCAGTCTGATTGACTGCCGAATGGAGTCACGCAACCGCTCTTCAAATGCGATCTCCAGAGGCTCCATCTCTACTCTCCGAGTGCCTGCGCAAGAAACATCATCTCCGGCAAAAAGCGCCTCCATCCTGTCGCCCACTCTCGACTCCATCCAGTCGGGAAGGGCACTGCTTGTGGCTTCGGCGTAGAGTGTCTCAGGGGCAATGTCGATTTCGTCCGCCCAGGTGAGAGTGCCGAGTTCCCCATTGACCGAGAATCCGCGAAAGAATTCTACATCCTTGAGTCGTTCAAAGACCCCGCCCTTTTCGACGTACTTCCTAAAATCCACGACTCCCCGCTGGCCATCCTCAAACTCGAGTTCGATACGGTAGTCGCCTCTGTAAACGGCGTCAACGAGATCACGAATCATGCTATATCTCCTCTCACGGAAGAGGTTCTATCTTCCCCAGCGGCCTGTTGTTCCGCGCCTCGCGCCAGTTGTTCATCAGCTCCTCTCTGTGCTGTGAAGCCCATTCTACGACGAGACCCAGCGCCCGAGGCGGAAGACTCCCATCCAACATCCGCAGTGTGCCAATCTCGATGGCCGCCTTATGTTCTCCGTACCTCGCATGAAAGTGAGGCGGATTATGATCATCCCAGAACATAGCGATCAGGATTCCATAGAATCGCGATATCTCAGGCATAGTCCGAATTTCCAATATCCGCGTCTGCTCCACCAAACATCAACATGATACCACGTTCTGGTCGGGGAATCAAGTCGTGCTGCAACAAGAACACAGCTTACACCTGGGCGAGGATCACTACGTAGTTCTTGCCGTATTTCTTCGCGCACTTTGGACAAGTGGTGTAGTAACAGCACAGCTTCCTGATCTCCCAGCCCCGGGAGGCCACGAAGCTCCTGGTCTCCTCGATCCACTTGCGAACGTTCTCGTACGGCCCCTCGAACACCTTGCTCAGAAACGTCCCCGAGATCGTGACATTGTCCGTATCCGGAACCTCCCTGCTGGCGCCGATGTAGACGTCCGCACCCCACAACGAACTCTCGTCGGAGAGCACGATCATCTCGTCCGACCTGGCCCCGGCCCCTTCGATCTGCCGGATGTTCCGCTTCATCACTGAGCCGAAATTGAGCGGGACATGCAGGAAGCTCCGGACCCGATCCTTCACAAATTTCCTGTCCGTCCAGTTCAATTCCTTCTCGTCCCAGGGTCCCGGATCGAATCGTGGACAGCACTCCAAAGTCTCATCGCTCGCCATAACAGCCTCCCTGAACTCCCACACGCGGCAGGCAAGGACAACCGGCCTGCGACGACTCCTGGATCTTAA
>CBFDDG010000281.1:0-6778 GCA_965603505.1 uncultured Phycisphaerae bacterium
TGGCGTTTTGTCTGCATTGGACGTATGGGACAAATGGGACGCATGGGACGCATGGGACCTATGACGGCGTGCGTGCGCCGGCGACTCAAGTCACGGCTCGGCGTCGCCCGATTCCGGGGGCGCGACGCCGTTGGCCGGTCGGCCGTTAGAGGCCACGGTGGTAAGCCGGCCAGCCCGCTTGACCTTGGCCATTCGAATGGCCGTCAGGAGCGCCGATTTCATGCTCGACGGGTCCGCCTGGTTGCGGCCGGCGATGTCGAAAGCCGTCCCGTGCGCCGGGGACGTTCGCACGATGGGAAGGCCGATCGTGATATTGACCGCGTGCTCGAAATCGAGCAGCTTGACCGGGATCATGCCCTGGTCGTGATACATCGCGACGACGGCATCGAACTCGCCGCGCATGGCCCGCACGAATAGCGCGTCGGCCGGGATCGGCCCGACGCAATCGATCCGCTGCTCCTGGGCTAACAGGATGGCCGGAGCGATGATCCGTTGCTCCTCATCGCCGAACTGGCCGTTCTCGCCGGCGTGCGGGTTCAGCGCCGCCACCCCGATATGCGGGCGCTCCACGCCGAAGTATTCCTTCATCGCGTCGTTGAGCAGGTCGATCGGCTCGAAAACACAGCCTATGGTGAACTTGTTCCGGACGTCGAACAGCCCCGTGTGAATCGTCGCCAGCGCCAGCTTCAAAGGCCCGGCGACGAACATCATCGCCTTCCGCGCCGACTTGCACTTCTGGGCGAGCATCTCCGTGTGTCCGGGCCAGGGCGCGTCGGCCATCTTCCAGCTCGCCTTGCTGATCGGGCCGGTGGCGATCGCATCGATAACGCCGGCGCCGGCGGCGGCGATGGCATCGACACAAAACTTAACCGAGGCCTCACCGGCGACCCGGCTCGGCTCCTTCAACCACGGGGGCACGCTGTACTCGTCGTAATCCGCCACGACCACTTTGTACGGATACTCCCGGCTGATCTTCTCGTGCTGGTGCCGGCCCCAGTAGGGCTCGATCTCCGCGCGGTCGGCCGCATAGCAGAGCTGCTCGTTCATGCCGAAGACGATGAACTTGGCCGCCCGCCGAACCTCCGGGTCGGCCAAGGCCTTGACCACCACCTCGGGCCCGATCCCCGCGGGATCTCCCATGGTCACCCCAATGACCATCTGATCGGAGATCGAGTTGTGGTAGCTGCCCTTGTTCATCAATAACCCATCTGTCGCAAGCGTTCGGTCGTCAGCGGCTGCTTCTGAGGCCCCATGGTCTCGAGTTGCCGCCGCACGATCTTGACGAGAATATCGACTTCAAGATTGACGCGCCTGCCCGTACATGCGTCGCCGAGCGTGGTTCGGTTCAGGGTCTCGGGAATGGCCGCCACCCGGAAGCTCTCCGGGCCGATCCCCGCGATCGTCAAACTCACACCGTCAATCGCCACGGAGCCTTTCGGCACCATCTGCTCCAGCAGCTCCGGGCCCGCGGCGAACTCTATATCGGCAAACTCGCCCATCCTGTTGACCGACCGGATCGTGCCCGTGCCGTCCACGTGGCCCTGCACGATATGGCCGCCGAAGCGGTCGGTCGGCTTCATCGCACGCTCGATATTCACCTTTGCCGGCGGCCTTAACGTCGCCAAGGTTGATTTCGCCAACGTTTCCGGACTCAATCCGAAAGTCGCCACGGCGCCCTCCAGCCGGGTGATGGTCAGGCAGGCCCCGCTGACGGCGACACTATCGCCGAGCTTGCAGTCCTGGGCCAGCTCGCCCAAATTCACCACGAGCGATCCACCGCCTGAAGCGGTGCCCGGCGATATCGACTTCACCTCACAAACGGCTTCGATCAATCCGGCAAACATATCTGAATCATCTCAAGTGATCCCTTCCCGCTCGGTCTTGAGCGTTGACTCCATGCTATGAATCTCCACCCCCTCGTGTCAAACAATTGTTCGGCCTCAGTGGTGGACGGCGGCTTGCCAATGCCTTACCGAGCGTGTATCCTAACAGTACAGAACGAAAGAAATCGCCTATCATCGCAATGCCTCTGGCAGTGCCGAGTTGGGAAGATAGGGTATGGTCAAAACGCGAAGTTCAGTGAAAAAGCAGATCCGGTCCATGGTCAGGCGAATCGTGGCGCAGTTCAATCCGGAGCAGATCATCCTTTTTGGTTCCCATGCCCGGGGCCAGGCCGGGCCGGATAGCGACGTGGACCTGCTTGTTGTGATGCCCGTGGAAGGCTCGAAAAGGGCTAAACAACTCGAAATCAGGGCTGCTGTGCATGATGTCCATCTCCCCAAGGACATTATTGTGAGCAGGTCCGAGGAATTCCAGTGGCGTAAGGACACCGTAGGCACGATTGAACACCCGGCTGTGCGCGAGGGGCAAGTGCTGTATGCCCGAAGATAGGAAAGGTAAGGCGGTCCAAATTGCGCGTCGAGTCCGGCGAGAAGTCCGTAGACTTCTGGAGGAGGAACCGCTGTTCCGGCAGGGAAAGGTGCGAATACCATGAATACGATCTGGTTGAAGATAGCAGGCGTTGCGGTTGTCGTGGTGATTGTGATCGTCGTGCTCGGCCGGTTCCGTGGGGACAAGCCTGCGCCGGAGCCGTCGGCCGAACCCGAGCAGAAGACGTTCTACGATATGGCCGACCGGGATAAGCAGTTCAATGAGCCGCCCAAGCCGGTCGAGCCAGCGGCCCAGCCGCCACAGGAGGCCGCCCCACAGCCTGAGGCGCAGGCGTCGCAGCCCGAGCCACAGCCGACCCAGCCGCCGTCGCAACCGGACGGACGACCTGCCGGTGTCGTCTATCCGAGCGACCTCAAGGGTCCGACCACGCTATATTTCGCGCGGATGAGCGAAGAGGACGACATTCAGGCGCAGCAACTGCTTCCCTATGCCACGGCCGGGCGGAGCATCGGCAGGCTTCCGGTCATGCAGTACGGCCTGATGATGAAGGCCTGCGAGCAGATCGAGCAGCGCTGGCCCGACAGTTGGTACTGCTTCCGGGCCAAGCAGCTGATGGAGGAGATCACCCAGTATCAAGATCGCTACGCGATGATGTACAAGATCACGCCGCAACGATTGGATATCAGTAAATTCATGAAGCCGAGGCGAGGCATGGAGCCTCGCACCGTGGAGCCGATACGACGATGACAGAGACCCTTGCTGAAACGATTCCCGTGATCTCAATCACGGCCGAATGCCTGCCGGAGGCGTGGGAAAAGGCGGTCCTGGTCGTGTGGGATCAGGGCTACGACGTCAAGACGCAGTACGACAAGCCGGACGACCCGCCCAGCAAGGACGCGACGGTGATGATCGTCGTGACGAATCCGTTCAACGAGCCGCGGATTCACAAGAACTTTCCCGGCGGACCGGAGGAGCTCGAAGCGTACCGGCAGGAAGTGGTCAACGGCATTCACGACCACTGGATCGACCCGGCCGCGGGCAAGTGGACCTACACGTATCACGAGAGGCTGTTCGCCTATCGCCCGGTCGAGGACCTGCGCGATCCGAATGCCGCCAAACCGTTCCGCGCGGCCAATCAGATTCAGTACATCATCGATTGTCTGTCCGAGGCCGGCCACACCCGCCGGGCCCAGGCCGTCACCTGGATGCCCACGGCCGACCCGCGGACAGACGATCCGCCCTGCCTGCAGCGGATCTGGTGCCGGCTCGTGGCCGACGACGCGGGCGAATGGACGCTGAACATGAACACGCACTGGCGAAGCCGCGACCTCTACAAAGCCTGGTTCATGAATGTCTACGCGTTGACCGACCTGCAGCGGACTATCGCCGATGCGATCGCCGAGAAGCGGGGCGAGCCCGTGCGGGTTGGGCGATACGTCGATATCAGCGACTCGCTGCACATCTACGGCAGCTACTTCAAGGAGGCCGCCGTGGAAGTCGAGAAGATGCGAAAGACCCCC
The DNA here is from genome assembly GCA_965603505.1 of uncultured Phycisphaerae bacterium. GTDB lineage: Bacteria > Planctomycetota > Phycisphaerae > Sedimentisphaerales > Anaerobacaceae > PLanc-01. The sequence continues at coordinate 3,912 of CBFDDG010000281.1, forward strand.
TTCTCGCAGCGGGCCTGGGAAAGCAACCATCCCGCATTCGAGATGATGACGCAGGAGGCAAGGGAAAAGCTGGCGCAGGACCCCGACTGGTTCGCGAAGGCCCGAGGGTGACCTTCGCCGCGGCTGGGAAGAAGCACTATGCAAGTATGGATAGGATGCTCTGGGGAGTCAGTTTCCCGGTAGCAGTGCAGCGACAGAACAATCACCTCCCAACACGGGAGCACAATCGGTGAAACGGTTGATCAGATAAGACAGGAGCATGGAATGGCGATTATCGTAAACGGCGAAAGAATCGAGGATCAGGAAATCCAGGAGGAGACCGAGCGCCTGCGACCGAGCTACGAGCAGGCCTTTGCCGATGAGGACGCGCAGGCGCGGGAGGTCCGGCTCATGGACTGGTCGAAGGAGAACGTCATCGAGCGGGTCCTGCTTCGTCAGGAAGCGAAGAGCAATGGCGAGGAGATTCCGGCCTCCGACGTGGAGGCGGCGCTGGCGACCCTCAAGCAGCGGTATGAAAAGCCCGAGGAGCTTTACAAGGAATTCAACGCCGACAGCGAGGAGAAGGTCAAGGAGATCATCGAGCTCCAGATGAAGGTGGAACGCAGGATCAGCGGCGTCTACGCAACGGCGCCCGAGCCCTCGGAGCAGGAGATTCGCGAGTACTACGAGCAGAACAAAGAGCGATTCGCGTCGGGCGAGCAGCTTCGCGTCGCTCACATCGTCAAGTACGTCAACTGGCAGACCGATGAGGCGACCGCGCTGGAGGCCGTCACGCAGGCGCACAACGAGGTCAAGGGCGGCGCGCCGTTCGAGGCGGTCGTGGACAAGTACACCGATTGCGCCGACAGCGGGGGCGATCTCGGCTACGTCGCGCGGGGGCAGATGGTCGAGGAGTTCGAGGACGTCGTTTTCAACCTCAACCCCGGACAGGTCAGCGACGTCTTCCGCACGCGGTTCGGCTTCCACGTCGCGAAAGTATACGACCGTCGCCCGCCCGCCGTGGCGCCGCTCAAGGATGTGAAACAGCAGATCGCCGAGCAGATCGCCGAGCAGAAGAGGGAACAGGCCCTCGGCGACTACCTGGACGGGCTGCGCGGCAAAGCGGCCGTGGAAGAGGCCTGAGCGCTGCAAGCATCCGGAAACACGCAGGATGCGGGCCCAGCCGTCATCCTATCGGCCGTGCGAAAAAAAACGCCTCCCTGAGTTTGCCTCGTGCGATTCCTATCGTAGACTTTAAGTGACTGAAAGGGCTGGGCAGGATGCACCACCCTGGGTCAGTCGAGCAAGAAGCCTGACCTACGGACAGGAGAAAGACCCCAGGCTGACCTGCGAACGCAAACTCGGGATAAGTCACGACAACCTTTTGGGGGGGCTATGTGAGTTTCTTTCCGAGTTGGCCTCCGCGTCCCTGACGCGGAGGCTCTTTTTATGCGCCGCGCACAGCGAACGGACGAGGAAGAACACGCGTGGTGCAAGATTCGCTCTCGCTTGGTCCGATCTGTATCCGCGTGGGCGCGTCCGAGGTTCAGGCGTTGACGCCAATTGCCTCACGGCGCCTGGAATGCCGCGATACATATCTTTTATTCCGACGGATATTTTTGGTTGACACACTACATGTTGAGCCTCAATAATCGAGCCAACTAAATGGTGTGCTGTCTTTGTCGGCGCACGAAGGCGAATGGTCGTCTGTTGCATGGGTTCACAGTGGCTACTGCTGAGGGAGGTCGATTGGTGTCGTGAGATGTCCTTTCTGCAAGGAAGACGAGGATAGGGTCGTCGATTCGCGTTCGAGCGATTCCGGGCGTGTCATCCGGCGACGGCGCCAGTGCCTGATGTGCAAGAGGCGTTTCACCACGTACGAGCGAACGGGCGAGAGCTTCAAGCTGCACGTCGTGAAGAAGGACAAGTCGCGCGTGCCGTACGAACGGGAGAAGATCGTTGCTGGCCTGCAGAAGGCGTGCTATAAGAGGCCGGTCTCGGCCGAACAGATCCAGCAGATCGCCGACAAAGCGGAAGAGGACATTTTCCGAAATTCCGACAAGGAGGTGACTTCGGCCTTCATCGGTGAATGCGTGATGAGGCACCTGCGCGACGTGGACAAGGTCGCGTATATTCGCTTCGCCAGCGTCTACCGTGAGTTCAAGGACGCCGGCGAGCTGATCGATGAGGTCAGCAGGGCCATTCAGGAAACGGAGCCGGCCGAACAGCTCAAGCTCTTTGACCATTAGACGGCGCCATGGAAGGCGATTGGCCGCACGGTTTCACGCGGCCGATGATTGATCCGCGAATGGATCGGGGCCCCCAACGCGAACTCTCGCGTCGGGGAGGGACCCGTTGTAATCGCGACAGTTTGCACGGAGGCGACTGGCACACATGCGAAAGCAACTGCAGGTTATCAAGGCCGACGGCACGGCCGAAGAGTACATGCACACCAAGGTCATCGGGACGATCAACAACGCCCTTACGGCGGTGGGTCGGCCCGACATGACGATGGCCGAGGACCTGGCCGAGGTCGTGACGTATTACCTGTACAGGAAGGAAAACCAGCGGCGGGTCTGCTCGGGCGAGATCCTTTCCATGATCCAGGCGGTCCTCGCCTCGACCGGTCATGAGACGGCCGCGATGGCATTGGGGGATTACGCCTTCGAACGCCGCCTGAGGCGCACGCGCACCGAGGTCCTCGCGGTGGACGTGCAGGAGTTCGCAGACGTGGAGCGGCTCTACGGAACGGACCCGCCCCCGGCGCGAATGCCCTGGGACAAAGGCCGAATCGTGGATGATCTGACGGAACGGTCCGGGATTCCCCGCCAAGTCGCCCGGGCGGTTGCCTCCATCGTGGAGGAGCGGATCTTCAATATGGGCATGAC